>OY787533.1:4512692-4813539 GCA_963678925.1 uncultured Acidaminobacter sp.
AATCGGCCGGAGTTATATATGATCAGCATGTCAGCGCCACCAGCTTCACTGCTTTTTGCAGTAATGCCCGTTCCCGCACCAACACCGACTAGAATATTGCCTTCTGCAATTTGCTTTCTGAATGTATCAAGAATTTCCATCCTGCTTTTTTTATTCATGGTTCATAGCTCCTATCTGCTTTTAATTCTATTTTCAAATGCTTACAAAGCCTATAATGTTCAATTTGATCTTGTATGTATGAAATACACACATTTATTTCGTCATCATTTCTACCAATCTCTTGGCTGCTGCCACAGCAAAGGCCTCATCGTTGATATGACAGTCCATTTCAACAACTTCGACCACATCTCTGTTGACCGCTTCCCTTAGGGTATCGAAGAGAACCTTGTCTTCCTCTGGACCATAGAATGGCTGACCGTCTGCATCAATCATTGACACACCCTTCAGTGGCAGGAAGAGTGCCGTATCCTTGCTTGCCATATTCAGCTTTTCAGCTATTTTACCACCAATTTTTTTCATTTCCTCTGCACTGGTCCGCATCAATGTGACCGTTGGATTGTGCTTGTAAAGATTTCGAGTCGCATAGGCACTCGGTACCGTGTCAATTGGACCGTAGTTAACCATATCGAGTGCGCCCACCGATACGACCTGTGGTATGCCTTTTCTGCCTGCCGCCTCCAAACGATTTGGCCCTGCCGCCAGTACACCGCCAACGATTTCGTCGCACCACTCCGTTGTAGTGATATCGAGAACGCCTTCAATGAAGCCATCATCTATAAGGGCTTCCATTGTTTTTCCACCAGTACCCGTTGCATGGAATACGAGACACTCATATCCCTTGGATTCGAGAAAACGTTTACCTTCTTCAGCGCAAGGCGTTGTTACACCGAACATGGTAATTGCAACAAGCGGCTTCTCTTCCACCTTCACTGCCGATTCATAGTTGACCATGCCTGCGATGGCAAAGACCGCATTGGTGAATATCTTCATAGAAAATCTATTGAGACCTGCAACATCCACGACAGAAGGCATCATGATGATATCACTTGTGCCAACATATTGAGATGTATTGCCTGAAGCCATTGTCGATACCATGACTTTGGGAACACCTACAGGTAAAGCCCGCATACCCGGTGTCACAAGCGCGGTTCCACCAGAGCCACCAAGTGAAATAATGCCATCAAATCGTCCTTCCTCATACAGCTTTGGAAGAAGTGCTTCCAGTCCTTTTGACAGAACCTCTGTTGCATTTGCCCTGTCTTTTGCCTCAGCGATTGCTGCAATATCTTCCCCTGCAGCTTCAGCCACATCGGCATTTGTAACATCTGGCTCAAATAAAGGGTCAAATACCCCTAGGTGAATCGTATATGTACCCAGTCCTAAACTCTCGATCAAATCCTTAACAAACTTGTACTCATTGCCCTTGGTGTCAAAAGTTCCAGCGATTGCAATTGTTTTCAATTGTTCCCCTCCCTATTCATTTCAAGTGGTTCAACCAACATGCCTGCACTGCGACGCAAAAAAACTGTAAATATTTACAATGTAATTTTACAGTTTTTGATAACAAGTTTAAATGTCATTATATTAACTTTTATTGTGCATAAGTACGATTTACTCTTGTAACTTTGACTGGTTTCTTGTGCTTATATTATGTGACCTATATAGCTTTGGGGCCATGCCCTTGTACTTTTTAAACATTTTACTGAACTGGGGATAATCCCTATATCCAACCAGCATGGCTACATCAACCAGGGGAATCTTCTCTTCGACCATGATTTCTGCTGCCTTATTGATCCGGTACTTCACCAGATACTCTGTAAAAGAGCACCCAACCTCTTTCTTAAAAAGCGTGCTCAGATATGTATATGAGACATGTGCAAGCAGCGCCAAGTCCTTTAAGTGGATATCATTTGAATATCTTTCATGGATATAGGTTTTGAGAAATGCCACATAGTCATAGTTCTTTCTGCTTCTGTCCAGCATTTTGAGCATCAATTCGCTTTGACCATCACCATGGCCTGACTTGAACGCCTTTGTGGTCTGCATGATTGCCTGTTCTGCCGGTATACGCTCAATGGCCGAACCGCCAATATAGCCCATACACTCTGTATTGTCATATAAATACTGCATGTCTATAAGGGTCCCTGCGGGACCGCCATAAACCATTTTGATGGGTTCATAGTCTGCATTGTTACAGGCCGTGAATATCCGATCTGCCATGAGCTTCGCATGTTCTATGGAAAAGGACTTCTTTGCCCCCAGCATACCACCAATGGTAAAACCAAAATGTGCACATATGACATCAGCTTTTGCCTCTATCATCTTCTTGGCCTGTTCTTCATTAAAGACAAAAGCAACCGTAAACAAGTTTAGGAAGTTCGCGAGACGTATGGCTTCCACCTCTCTGTCAAAGGTGATGCCCTCTTCCTCAAGTGCTTCCTTGAACTGTCCGTCAATGAGTCCGACGCTTGGAAAATTGTTGATTCCGACAAAACCCCATGCCTTTATTTTTTCAAGGTATTCATAAAGATGAATGGTTGGGTCGTTGGCATCGAGCCCAAATATGACCGGTATGTCCTTTTTGAGAGGCAACAGCTCCTTGCAGGCAAAATCCATAACCACTTCATTGCTGTTTGCATAACACAAATAAGACGCCATGGAACTACGCCCCATCTGCCTGAATTTACCGGCACTAAGGGCAAGAATAAAGTCAGCGCCACCCATAACTGTGTATTTTGCTGTCATGCCGCTTCCTGTTGCAACCCCGACTATGTGTTGCTTTAAATTTATTTGTGCTTTAAGCAGCTTGATAATTTGACTTCGGTCCATTGTGTCACCTCACCTAATTCACAGAATATTACAGTTTAATCATATCACAAAACCATAGACTCAGGCCTTTAAAAGGGGATGAAATTCCGTGTCCAGAATTACACAGTGGGTATAAATCGAAAAATGAGGTGATACGATGCGCTTTTCAAAAATTAGACTTATGGGCTTAAAGGTTCTCATAATGTGCACCCTTCTTATAGCAAGTACAAGCACCGCAGCCTTCGCAAATGTCGGGCAAAGGGAACACCGCACGCCGCGAACAGGCGTTTTCATCTGGAACAGCCACAACCTGAATGACACATCCATTGATTTCATGAAGACACATGAGGTCAATGAAGTCTACCTTTACATCGACCCATCAGTCAACCGTATGTCATATATACGTCATGTATACGCCCTCAAGGATTCTGGCTTTTCCGTGTACGCCCTGTCCGGGGCGCCCGAGTGGGTCCTTGACATGGACTACTTCAACGCCTTTTTCGAGTGGATGCATGCCTACGAAAAAATAAGTCAACAGGCAACGTCCTTTGATGGCATTGTGTTTGACATTGAACCCTACATTCTTGAGAGAACAAGGCAGGAAACCATAAAAGACTACACGGCCTATCAAGATATTCTCGCAAAGGCAAAGTTCATATCCGATTCTAACGGATGGGACCTTCGAATTGTAATTCCTTTCTGGTTCGACAGTATTGAGTACAACAATGCTTACGGTGAGGGCTATCTGGCTGAATGGATATTTGACGACTTCTGCAACCCCATCATTATGGCCTACCGCAACACAATTCATGGTGACAACGGTGTCATACAGCTCATCCAGGAAGAAATCAGCCATGCGCACGACAACGCAAACATGTTGACAATCGCCCTTGAAACAGCCCCTTCTCTAGAAGGTGACTATCTCTCTTTCAGTGGGACTTCACAGGAAGAACTCGATCAGGCCATTCAAGGTCTGGATGACTATTTCAACAGCGCGGGGCTTTCAGTCAACTTCGCAGTCCATTACCTGCATTCCTGGATGGCGCTGGAAGAAGCCAAGTAACCCTTTGAAAACATACACACGAAAAAGAGCCTGCAAAACCAAATTTCCAATGGTTTTACAGGCTCTAGCTATTTTACTTATGAAGTTGCCTGACGTCTGTAACTTGCCATCATACGAGACAAACCGCCGCCATTTACTGAGTTGGTGAATCCGTAAGCCATTAGAATCTGCTGTGCGTATGCACTTCTCGCACCTGTTGCACAGTATAGGATGACCTGCCTGTCCTTAGACCCAAGTTCACCCAGTCTGTCTTCAAGCTCATCCAGCGGAATATTGACCGCGCCAGGGAAAGCACCATAGTCATATTCGTCTTCTGTTCTGACATCAACCACGATTGGTCCGGTTGACGCTTCCTTCTTGGCAGCTTCCTTCTTGTCGCTCACTTTTTCCTCTGTCTTTTCTTCACCGAGCGTCTTCGCTTCAGGTGTAGGCAGATCCAGACCAAAGTTTGTTGGAGTAATTGAGCGTACGTAGTTGGAAAGACTGATAAAACCGCCACTTACGTTAAGCACATCTTTAAAGCCTGCACCCACAAGTGTTCTAAGCGCCTGGTGACCCTTCTTGCCCGTTTGGTCATAAAGCAGAATCAGCTGGTCTTTTGGCAGTCTGTCCAGTACGGTCGGCAGTATTTCAAGAGGAACATTCACAGAGCCTTCAACATGTGATTTCTCGTATGAAAACACATCTCTCACATCGATCCAAAGTGCTCCTTTGCCTTCCAAATATACATCCAGCTCACTGATTGTCAGCGCTGGCGAGAAGCCTGTCATTCTGTTTTCAGCTGTATAAGCCGCCATGTTGATTGCATCATTTGCATTTCCAAGTGGTGGTGAGTAGGCAAAGTCCATATCTGCCAGATCGGAAACAGTAAGGCCTGCCGCCACTGCTGTCGCAAGTACATCGAGTCTTCTATCGGCACCCTCGTAGCCTGCAGTTTGTCCGCCCAGTACAGTACCAGTTGCCTTGTCATAAACAACGAGTACAGTGACCATTTCAGCGCCTGGATAGTAAGAAGTATGGTGTTCCTTATGAACAACAATTGCATCTGCATCTATGCCTTCAGCACGTGCAGCCTTAAGCGAAATGCCTGTCGTACCAGCTACCGCTTCAAATACTCGAACAATCGATGTTCCAATAGATCCCCTGTACTCATGTTTTTTGCCAAGCGCGTTCTCAGCAGCGATCCTACCTTGACGGTTGGCTGGTCCAGCAAGGGGGATTCTAACCTTCTTGTCAAGAACTCTATGCTCCAGCTCAATCATGTCGCCAGCAGCATAAATATTGTCATCGCTTGTTTTTAGAGTCGAATCTACCAGAAGTCCACCTGCAGCACCGAGGTCAAGGCCTGACTCCTGAGCCAGTTTAAGTGTTGGTCGAACACCAATTGACATAAGAACCATGTCTGCTTCAACACGCGTACCATCATTGAGAAGAACCGCCCCATCCTTGATTTCTGTCAGGGCCTTGCTTGTATACAGATCAACGCCATAGGCGATCAGTTCTTCTTGAATGAAGCCTGAAATTTCAGCCTCCATAATGCCCATAACGTGTGGCATCATTTCTACGACAGATACCTTCATACCTCTTTTTGCAAGAGCTTCAGTCATTTCAAGACCGATGAATCCCCCCCCTACCACAACGGCAGTCTTAGGTTCTTCATTGGTGATATAGGCATTGATTTTATCCATGTCATCAAGGGTCCATAGCTGGAACACATGGTCCTTATCCGCACCTGGCAGCGGAGGCGCTATTGGCTTGCCGCCTTGAGCCAGAATCAGCTTTGTATATTCAAATTTTCGTTTTTCCCCAGTTTGTGCGTTCACCGTGTGAACCACCTGGTTTGCTCTATCAATTTCCGTTGCAGCCGTATGGATATGAACAGTCGTCTGGTACTGCTCTTTGAAGCTCTCAGGACTTTGCAGAATGAGTTTAGAGCGGCTTTTAATGTCGCCACCGATGTAATACGGAAGTCCACAGTTTGCAAATGATATGTCTGCGCCCGCCTCAAGTATTGTAATTTCCGCGTCTGCCGAAAGTCTTCTTGCCTTTGCTGCTGCTGTCGCACCTGCAGCTACGCCACCGATAATTAGAATTTTCTCCATAGTATTCACCTCATTGAATATGCTTTTATGAAAATCAAAAGAATTAACTTAGTTTTTGCACCCCCCTACCTAGGGGGGTATGACTGCATTTTAACGAGTAATTTTCTCCTTGTCAATCGTATTCATAATTATTTAACAATTCCACTTAAACCAACTTTTCATTTCCTTAAGTACCATTAAATTCCCAGTCAGGTGGATTCTTCATAGTTTTCTGTCACCTAGTAGGCAAATCATAGTATAATGAACTTATCTGCTGATTCCTTCTATTTTGAAGGCACACCAAAGCGATTTGTGGGTATATATTTCAGTGTCCCTACTTGTCGTACTTTGATATCGGAAAGGATAAATAATGTATACGAAACGCGCATCCCTAAAAAGAAAACTCATTAGAAATATTATTTTCCTTTTGATTCTTGCAAATCTGGGCCTTGGCATACCAAGTTATATACTGACCCGAGCAGAGCTTGAAAATAAAGGTGAGGTCATACTTTCAAACGCGGTTCACATGGCAATCAACGAAATTGAAACCATGGCTGAAAATGTGGAAGCTGGTGTCATCTCCCTTGAAGATGCTCAGGAAGAGGTCAGAATCCTACTGGTAGGTCCGAAGAATCCGGACGGGACAAGAACACTGAACACCCCCATTGACCTTGGTGCAAGCGGCTACTTCTTAGCCTATGACGATGCCGGTTACGAAGTCATGCACCCAAATATTGAAGGGGATTACGTTTACGATGTGGTATCACCTGACAATACCCAGTTCAAGATTGTACAGGAACAGCTCCGCATAGGCCGCACTGGCGGATATGTGGACTATAACTGGTATTATCCGAATCAGGAAAAAATCGGACGCAAGCTGTCCTACTCAAAGTATGAACCCAAATGGGAATGGACGATTGTCGCTACGGCATACGCTTCAGATTTCAATGCCTCCGCAAAACGCATAACGACAATGATGATTGCCATGTTTCTACTGACAGTCCTCTTTGCTTTTATGTTTGCAAACAACTATATAAACAACCTGCTCCAACCTATTTTCTCGATTATTGAATCCATGAAGTTCCTCAATAAGAATAAGATGGTCCGAGCTGAAGAGCCTAAAAAGGATGATGAACTTCTTGACCTTGTACAGGGCTACAATCAAATGGTGGGTTCTCTGGAAGCCAATATGATTTCTTTGAAAAAGCGTGAAAAAGAGCTGAAAAGACTGGCCTTTATTGATGCCATGTCGGGTCTTCCAAACCGCAACCTCATAACCCAGTATTCCGAGCGACAGATTCGTAAAAACAATGATAACGACTACTTTGTCCTTCTCGATATACGGAACCTGAAGATGATCAACTCCATGTATGGCCTCTCCTTCGGCGATGATGTCATCAAGGGGGTCTCAGAGCGGCTTAGAGAAGAAAAACCTACCAAGACTTCTTTCGTGACGCGTCTTACAGGGAATGAATTCGGCATTTGGATTTCCAACACAGATGAAGACACAATCCTCAAATGGATTGGGATTATTAACGAATTTTGGAATCAGGCCTTCTATGCCAAGCGGTTTGAGGTCCACGTTGACTTTACAGTTTCATACGTGCGCGTTGATAAGGACGACAAATTCTTTGAAAACATCATGCAAAAGGCCAATATTGCCCTTCAGTATGCAAAATCCAAGGAACTGAGTATCGTAAGATATACAGATGAAATTTTCAATGAGTTTGAACACGAGTCCATCTTGAAAATCCATGCTGAAAAAGGCTTGAAGGAAGATGAGTTCTACCCCGTATATCAGGAAAAGGTCGATACGGAAACTGCCGCGGTTCATGGAGTCGAATCCCTGGCCCGATGGGAATCCAGCGAACTTGGTTTTGTCAGTCCAGGTGAGTTTATTCCAATATTCAACAAGACAAAGCTCATACTCGATCTCACAGAAAAAATGATAGATTATGTCCTGTCCGACTATAAGAAACTGGTCAAAAAATACCATGCGGGCATTTCGGTTTCTATTAACATCAGCCCCCTCTTCTTCATGAGTGAGCAATTTGTGAGTTATATTCTGGATAAGGCTGGTGAGTACAAGGTCCCTACCCACTATATTATTCTTGAAATTACTGAAGATGTTCTTATGGACAGTCCAGAACTGGTCATCAGAAAGGTCAATGCCCTAAGACAGGCCGGCTTTAAAATCTCCCTAGATGATTTTGGTACCGGCTACTCCTCACTGAGCTATTTGCAGAAGATTGCCCTTGACGAGGTGAAAATCGACAAGTCGCTGATCGATGATATCGTTACAGATGTCAGTGCAAGACGCATGCTCCACTCCATCGTGGAGGTTATTCAGAACTGGGGCTACACCTCTGTTGCAGAAGGCGTAGAGACCATAGAGCAGGTCGAAATTGTCAAGAAAGCAGGCTGCAAACTCATACAGGGCTATTATTATTCTAAGCCGGAGAAACTGGAATAAGGCACTTAAAAAGACCTTAAAAAAAGCTCTTAAAAAAGCTTACAGAACTGTTCTGAAATAGAACATGTCTGTAAGCTTTTGTTTGCTCATATAGCCGCCTAAGAAGTCTATCGCTTTCTTAGAGTGCTTCTATCATATCTGGTGCCGGCGAGGCAATCACTACAGAAGAAATCACCTTGGCATCATCGTCAATTGCGGCCTTGCCCGATGACAGCGCTGCCTTGACTGCTGCAACATCCCCCGTCAGAAGAACCACGCATTTTCCACCAATGCCTACACGAATCGCAACACTGAGCAGTTCAACATTTGAAGCCTTTTTCATGGCATCTGCTCCAAGGAGGCCCAGGGCCATGTTTCGCGTTTCCAGTATGCCGATTGCCTTGATACGCGTTTTGTCTACCTTGGCGTTAATCCTCTCTATAACGCCTTCGGCGAGACTGGGGATGACAACCGCACCGCTGACAGAGGTATCCGCCTTTGTTTTTCCCACACTTATGGCATTCTTAACATCTGCCACATCACCGGTAATCACGACAAAGTACTTGCCTACACAAATCATCTGGCTCTCAATAACGCTTACCTTGGCGCTTTTCACCATGGCATCAAGCGCTTCCATGCCAAGCCCTATACTATTAAATTCAATTGCACCAATGGATTTACCCATGACGAAACCTCCAATATAGTTTTTCTTAAATTTACTATACCAAACCCCTTCCAGAATAAAAGCGTTTGAGACATATCGGTAAATAAAGTATCTGACTCCAATAAAATTTTACTCGGTTTAGACACAAGAAGGATACGCATCATCTATTTGTGGCGCACCTGATTTGGTATTTCAATGCTAAAAGTTGTACCTTCGCCCTCGAAACTATCGCAGTGTAAACTTCCGCCAAGTTTCTGCGTGACCAAGCTATATACAATGAAGAGACCCAGGCCACTGCCGCCCCCTTCTCTATTCGTTGTAAAGTAAGGTTCAAAAATGCGGTGCAAATTTACGGTATCAATACCCGACCCATTGTCTGAAAACACGATACTCAGCGTCGTGCCATGGGCTTTTACGAGAATTTTGATTTCTCCTCGTTCCCGATCCTCCAGGCCATGTATGAGGGCGTTCATGATCAGATTCGTAAAAATCTGCATATAAGCCCCCAAATAACTGTTCAGAACTATGTCTGGTGAACAGTCCACAACAAAATAATGACCCTTATACTTGTATTCGTGCTTGAGGCTTACAATCAAGAGGTCAATCTGTTCCCTCAGCTTAAACTCAGATTTGATTTCAACACTTTGCCCAACAGCGACTTGTTTGAAACTGTTGATCAACTCCGAGGCGCGGAGCAAACTTGAAGATAAAATCTGAAAACTTTCTTCCATTTCCTTAAAGAATAATTCAAGCTCAGTACGTGTTGCCTCACCCGTATCATACTTTTCACGAAAATGTGCATATTGCCGCTCTATGAATGATGATGTTGTCACACATATACCAACCGGCGTGTTGATTTCATGGGATACACCTGCAACAAGCGCCCCAATAGACGCCATTTTTTCCTGTTCTACCAACTGCTCATAGGCCTGCTGGAGCTCATTGCTGCGTTTTTCAATGCGGCTTTCAAGTTCCATATTCATAGCTTGAAGCTCTTCTTCACTGGCTTTCAGGTCAAGCTCTGCTTCAATTGCCTTTTTACGTGCATTGTTGACCTCATCAAATGCCTCTTGTATGGAGGTCGTCTTCTCCTCAAATTTTTCATATAGTGTATCGAACTCTCTGGTACGCATTAAAATGCCTTCTGGGCGTTCAGGTGTATGGTCTACACTCCACGATATGATATTGTCAACGAAACTCCTGATTGGACGAATCATAAGCATGTCATGCGCTAAGAACTTCACGAACATGGCCACCATAATAATGACAATATAAATTGGATATTGTGCCCTTATGGCATCTGCAATCCGATCGATCTCACCAATAGACTTAATAAGAATAATCTCATTGCCAAGAGAAGGTGTTATATGTCTGGTAATCCAGTAGCCATTATATTCCTGCACACCTCTTTCCGGTATGACATGGAAGGGCAAGTCAATTGAAGTCGTTGACAAGATGTAGCCTTCTTCAGATGCAATGACGATAGTCCCGCCAAGATTACTGGCCATGGCATTGAGCAGGTCCGACAGATCTTCTATGCTTAGTCTGCCAAAGAGAACCTGATTACTTTTCCGCTCGACAAAGTAGAGGCTTGGATAGCTGAATTCCGGTGATTTCAGAATCGGCGATATCAAACTCTCTTCATCAGGATGCTCAATCAAATATCTTCCTATGTTGGTATAGGACTGATCGAACCCACTATAAATGAGACTGTCCTCATCCTGCTTAAATATTTTTGTGACTTTGTAGTCTGGACTCGTCATATATACATCACTGAAGGATGTGACTACTACATGGTCGGTCTGAGCATCTACCGCCGCAGAGACTTCCTTGAAAGCCTGCCTGCGGTCTTCCAGATACAGATCAATAGATGCATCCAAATTATTGATTGACTCCTCCAGACTTAATGCGGTCTCGATTCTTGCCTGATTGGAAACAGCTGATAAAAGACTCATGAAAATTACAAAAATTACAATCAGCAAAAATCCTTCCATTAAGAGTGATAGTGGTCTCATGGATTTCATTCATATTCCCTCGCTACATCATCAATAAAGTATAGGCCTAAGGATGTATCTCCATATTCATTAAAACTGATTGGACCTAAATCAGTTTCAAACTCAGCCTGCGTGAGTATCCAGTCCTGAATAGCGACTGGTGTTCTGTTGCCAGCAGCAATGGCTTGATTCAGCACATCAATGGCTTTGTAAACATGCAAGCTGTTATATGTTGGTTTGTATTGAAACTGATCATAAAACCCATTAAAGTAGTTTTCCGTTACAGGGCTCTCTGCCTTTGGCGGATAATGTGATGCCATGGTACAGCGCTCTATGGCAGGACCTGCCGTATCTAGAATGACGGGTGCATTGTTCCAAGGTGTGAAAAAGACACGCACCTGTGGATTTGTCTTCCAAGCTACCTGACTGATTGCACCACTAATGGTATGATTACCGCCGATTAGAGTATAGACAGCGTCAAAATCCTCAGCCTCCAAATACTGACCGATTCCATTCAAATCGAGGTTTGAAACAGAAATATCCAGTACGTCAAAAGGTCGGTCATATCGTTTTTCAAAGTACTCAAGTGCAGGCACAGCATACTTGTCATTATCCATATCACGCACGATGACAAGCCTCTCAAAGGATTCTTCAAGTATGCGGTCAGCGATACTGTTCTGTTCCTGTATAACATCCTGTACAAATCGCAGGTTATTGTCTTTGATATCTGAGAGGGCATCGGTTGTGGAACCGGTCACTAAGACAAGAACATCTTCGGGTTCCTGATCCGTCAATTTTTTTAATTCGAGGGCGCAGGTTGAGGTATGGCTCGTAATGATAATATCTATTCCCTGCGCTCTGACTTCCTTGTATACGTCTGGAATCCTGGATGGATCCCATCCATCATCAAAGGGTATGAACTCTATGTTAACCATACCTTTCTTCTCCAGAAAATACTTGGCCGCATCGACCTCGCTAATCCCAACCAAGGATCCTGCTTCGAGCTTACTCATAATGGCCACCTTTACAGGCGTTTCTGCCTTACACCCGCTAAGCGTCAGACCCATTACAATTATTAAAACAATACTTAGATATATTGAAAGCTTCTTGTTCATGACTTTATCCTCCTCATTTATTTATTCATACCCGATTTAAGTATGAAGCATTAATAAAACTGAGTATTCCCTTTCTTTTTGCCAATAGGTATTGCATGTCATTCACTTCATACATATAATAATGTATAAAAATACATTTCAATACTAGGAGGCAGCATGTTCAATAATGTAAAACTCGAAAAGAAAGCCAATATTTACTTTGATGGAAAAGTTACCAGCCGCACATTCTATTTGGAAAGTGGAGAAAAGAAGACCCTTGGTGTTATGCTTCCAGGCGAGTATGAGTTTGGAACAGCCGATAAGGAGCTTATGGAAATTTCAGCTGGTGTGATGGATGTACTGCTTCCTGATGCAAGTGAATGGATTACCATTGGTAGTGGAGATTCCTTTGAAGTTCCAGCGGACTCTAAGTTCAAGCTGGTCGTAAAAGAAGTTGCAGACTACTGCTGCAGCTACATGAAAGCTTAAGCTTCATAAATATGAAAATGAAAAATCCTCCGACCTGTGGTGCTGCAAGCTCAAAAGCGCACACCAGATCGGAGGATTTTATTTGCATCTTTAAAACACGTTAAAATCATTTGTTCTCTTCTTCAGTTCTTTCTATAACAACGCCATTGACAAGTGTTCTCGCGTCATTGTAGTAAATGCCCGTTGCACCCGCCAGCCCGCTAAAGTTGATTTCAAAATTATAGGTCACGTCACTAAAATGCACTTCACCCTTAAAAACATCATTGCCCATGGTGTTTTCTTTTCTTTCACCTCTGAATGTCGTTTTTTTATGGCCGACTTTCATGCTTCCACTTATGACATCCCCTTCAATAACATGGGTGAAGCCTGTTATTTCAGCCAGTCTGATTCCCTGACACTTCTTGGTCATGTCATAGGTATAGCCCATAGGCTTTTCATGACTGCAGCCATTAATGATAAAGGTCACAGATAAGATTATGAGTATTAGAGCGTATTTACTCAATTGCCTTCCCATTAGCGCCCCTCCATCTTCCCAATCCATTTTCAATAAAATTCATGCTCTCATTATAACCATACTTAAGTAGGAATCACAAGTAAAGGGAATAAAACCACCAGACATCTTATGTGTGGTGGTTTTAACAATCAAAGTTATTCTTCTGATTCTTCCATACATTCCTGGTGTTCGTGGATTGCCTTCAACTCCAGGAGGACTTGCTCAAGCAGGCTATAGACGTCGTCGAGTGTCTTTTCGCCTTGAGCGCCCTTTCTAAACTGCATACTGCTGCTAATGTGATACGGGTTTCCAACCTGATCATGTTTCATTTTCATGTGCATACCTCCTTGAAACACTCTATACCCAAAGATTAATGATCCATTTGTAAAAGTTTAAAAAGTGCGTTACAATGATTGCGTTTGTAATACCCCTATTCATAACAGTTGCACTCAACAAACAGGATGAATACAAGATTACTAAAGTGGTGAGCATATATGGAAAATCAGAAAAAAAGACTCAATAACGGTGATGTTATAGCTTTTAGCAGCAGATCCATGGTCTATAAGACCCTTGAAAATAGAAAAGTACTTTCGACCTCGCCCTTAAACGGTGGTGTTCGAGAAGATATCCAAACTGTATTCAATTATGATGAAACACCGCCAAATGGACAGTGGTGCAAAATGAAAGCCGATACTTATGAAGACCATTTGAAGATTGTTTCAAAAGATCTGGGACTGGATCCAGCATATACAACGGGCCTTTCAACAACGGCGCACGTAAATCATAGTGCTGTAAGGCACGCGCTTTATCACGGTTCTCAAATTTCTGTCGTTTGCACAGCAGGACTGGATGTAAATGCTTCCAGAGCTGGTGAACCCGCAGGCTTTGACGAGGTGACCTACACGCCAGATTGTCATAAGGGAACGGTTAACCTGTTTCTTTTTGCAGATTTCAACCTTCTAAATGGCACAATGGCGCGTCTGCTTGTCACAATGACAGAAGCCAAAACAGCCGCCATACAGGCACTTAACATCCGCAGCAGCTTTTCCGACAATCTGGCTACAGGTTCTGGAACAGACGGCATTGTTGTCGTGTGTTCCCCTGGTGCAGAAATTCTGCTAAGCAATGCTGGAACACATTCCAAATTTGGTGAGATTGTCTCAAACCTTGTTAGAGATGCTGTTAAGGACGCCCTCTTCAAGCAGACAGGTCTCGATGCAAAGCGACAGACATCTCTCAGTGCGCGTCTCAAAGGCTATGATCTGGAGACCTGTAATTTAGAGAAGGTACCACTAGAGATACACGACAATCACTTGATTCCAGTAACGTCAATGGCACTTCGATTAATAGAGGAAGTACAGTGGGGACTCTTGACAGTACCCATGGGTCTTGCCGGGCTCGAGCTTTTGCGCAATACCCCTGTAGATGGGCTGCACGAAAAGCCAGATCTTGCGCTTCCTGAAAGTCCAGATGCTTTCAAGGCCTATGTTTTGGCTTATTTGAAGTCCTTATATGCCCTATCCGAAAGCGCTCATGATTTTCAAATGATTTCGGAAGAAAATACAAACTGATTCGCAAATACTGCAAGCCCTTTTAGGTCAGAACATTTGTCAATTTAAAAAATACCACCTGTCAATCTCAATCTTTGTCAGGTGGTATTTTATATGACCTTATGTCTAGTGAAGAAACATGCAGTTTTACTCTTACAGGATCTTTATTCTTACAGGGGCTTTATGCAGTAGTATATGTGGTCTTCTACCGTGTGGCGTTCAATAACCCCCGCACCTCTCAAGTATTCCAAATGACTTGTCGCTTCACCAGCAGCAAACCATTTTTGTGCCACAGGGAAATCGGTCCAGTTGTTGGCGCTGATGCTCCATGTCATTTGCGCAGCCACATCGTATGCGGTGCACATGCCTTGGGTCCTTAGAATTTCAGTGGCTTCTTCAAGGCGGTCCTCATGATGGGCAATAAGCTCTGAAATTCGCGCATAACAATCTCCTATGGATTCTCTATGCGCAGAAAGCGTATGCTTTATTTTCAAATTTTCAACCTTCTGAAGGCTCTCAAAATAGTCCTTCAAGGAATGATCGTCTGTCTCCCAAGCCGTTATATTGGGCGAAATGTCAAATATGATATGGTCTCCACTAAATAATAGCTGTGCTTCAGGATCATACAGACACATATGTCCCGGCGTATGCCCCGGTGTTTCAATACATGTAAATGTGCGCGCACCGACAGTCAGCGTATCGCCATCATGCAGCACTTCCGGCTCGAACCTGTCAGGAATCAGTGTAGATGCCGGATTGCTCTTGCTCAGCTCTTCCAGTTCCTCAGCAGAAAACCCATTTTGCAGGGAACGCTGGTCTAGCCGCGCCCAGTAGTCAGGGTCAAAAAACTGGACCATGTACTTGCTGTCCTTTTCACTCATATATATTTTCGTAGACTCAGAAGCAATCCTGCTGACAAGTCCAGTATGGTCGCTATGCAGATGTGTTATGAATATATCGGTTTTAGCCATATCGACGCCAAGCCCGTCCAGTTCGCCCTTTAGTATTTCATAGCAATAATCCAGATTAAAGGCCGTGTCTATAATCAAGTTTCGCTCTCCACCCTTAATAAGATATACATTGATATTTTTAAGGGGATTCCGAGGCAGTGGTACCTTGATTGTATAAATGTCATCAAAAATTTCTCTTGTGATTTGTGAGTCCATAGTTTGTCCTTCCTATTATGTATCAGTACCTTTACCTTTAAGCTTAATACCAGTAGTTTCCCATATACTAGCAATTATATCAGATTTCATAGACTATGTTTAAAACAATGTATGCACTATAGAGACTCGCCCTAAACAACAAACAGCAGCCAGTGGGAATATCCCCTACTGACTGCTGTTCTATTTGTATTTCCATATATACTTTTCTTCGAGCTACTTTCTATTTGTTAAATCCATTGCCATTCTGTGCGCCTGAACCGGATCCATCACGAAGGCCATTTCCGCCTGCGCCGCGTGCATTAAAGCCTGAACCGTCGCGTAAGCCTGTGCCTTGACCCATGCCATAGCCTGAACCATCATGCAGCTCCAGCTTCAAGCCATCTTTTGCGCCTGGTGTGCCGTCACAAGCTTCCATTTGAGCATACATTGCGTCTGCCTGGTCTTGTGTAATTGTCCCGTCTTCAAGAAGGTCGGCGATTCTGTCTTTATTGAAAGCCTGCATTGCTGTACTGAATGCATCGTATGTTCCCGCTTCTTCAGAAAGTTCACCAAATGTTTGATCTGTTGCATGTCTTAGTTCATATGCCTCTTCAACACTAATGCCATTAGCCTCTGCATAAATGTCTGCTGGTCTTTGTGGTGTATCTGCAAATGTTGGAACCATCATACCTGCTGCGATAATACCTGCTACTGCAAAACTCATTACACGCTTCATTGATTTAGTCATTTTAATTCTCTCCTTTTCTAATCGAATATCGTTTCACATCCCTTTTGATGTGTTTGACTTTGTTTATCTTGATTACATGTTACGCTTCTTTTGTCACAAGTTTGTGTCAGTTCTAAGTATCTTTTGTGTCAGTTCTTAATTTGCACGTCCATTTCCTTTTTCTTGACCTGCGCCCGAACCGTCTTTAAGATTAAGTGCTTCAGGTGTTCCACTTCCGTCAAGGTTATTGCCTTCTCCAAATGCCCCACCATTTCCATCTTTAAGTTCCAGTCCGAGAATCTGCAGAGATTCCTGCGTTCCATCACAGTTTTCAAGATTGTCATAAATGAGTGCAGCCTCTTCCACTGTAATTGTTCCAGATGCCAGAAGGTCAGCTATACGTTCTTCTGTCATTTGCGGGGTCACTACATCTGCAAATGCAGGAACGCCAATGCCCACTGATACGATACCTACAAGTGCAAGTCCCATTAATCGATTCATTTTCTTAGTCATTTTCATTCTCTCCTTTTTCCTCTCACTATGGTTTCACCGTCTACGTTGTGTTTGTGTTTGTTTATCTTGATTACATATTAAAGAGGTATTGTCACAGCTGTGTGTCGGATTGAGGGAGATTTTGTGACAGGTGAATTTGGGGAAATAAAAAACTGACTCGGTTAGAGTCAGTTTGAATAATCTCAGTATTTTCTCCCATCATTTTCTTCCATAATTTACTCCCATCATTTTTTTCCATAGAGACTATGAATCTTCTCTACAGATATGGAAAACGTACTTTATCGGTACTGCATATACTCCATAAACTTCTGTACTGCTTTAGAAGCTGCCTTTTTATCCCTAAAGGCTATGGCAATCGTTCTATATGCAGGCTTGTCCAGTTCCTTTTCAACAATGTCATAAGGTTTCCGCCTTAGAATCAACTGTGGCAATATGCTAATGCCCAGCCCGCTTTCAACCATGGACATAATAGCGTAGTCCTCCCATGTTGTAAATCGTACATTGGGTTTTATTCCACTTTCTTCAAAGATTGCGGATACCTCCACATTGGTGCCCTTCTCCAGTAATATAAAGGGATCATTACATAATGCTTCTGTTGGAAAGACCTCACAAGTTTCTAATGGATGCCCTTTAGGCAAGATGACCAGCAGCTTGTCACGCTCCATAAATATGGTTTCGAAATTTGGCCGTGTTGGCAGTTTAACAAAACCAAAATCTACACGTCCATCTGCGATCCAACTTTCGATTTCTGAGTAGTCTCCAATGAGCAGTTCAAAGTCTATGTTGGGATAGTCTTTCTGAAAGGCCTTTATGATATTGGGCAGCCAGTGCGTCGCCACACTTGAAATAGTCCCAATACGAATAAGTCCTGATTGAAGACCATTGAGTTCATCTACCTGGATTTGAAGCTTATCGTACTCTTCACATACCCTTTGGGCATAGGGCAAAAGTTTATGCCCGTCGGAAGTAAGGCGAACCCCTGCACGACTTCTTTCAAGAAGAGAAACTTTCCACTCCTTCTCCAGATCATTTATCATCCTACTTACACCAGACTGGGAATAATGCAGTATTTCTGCAGCTTTGGTAAAACTCCCATACTCCACTGTTTTTACAAATGCCATATACTTGAATATGTTTGCATCCATTTGAAGCGTCACACCCTTCATTTGCATGAGATTTTGTAATGTTTAATATGATAAACATTCGCTATTGTCATTCTTCTTATTATGTTATATTTTCTGTATAAATTTTTCAATAGCGAGGTCATCAAAATGAAATCATCACTCAAAAAATACCTTATAGCCCTACTGCTCTTTGGCTCAAACGGCATTATTGCTAGTTTTATTGGACTCACAAGCTACGAAATTGTGTTTATGCGTTCCTTTTTCGGATGCATTTTACTCTTAGCACTTTTCAAGCTGTCAAAACATAAAATGACTGCCTTCCACCATAAAAGGGACTTACTTTTCATTGCCCTCTCTGGCGTTGCCATGGGTGCCGACTGGCTCTTTCTTTATGAAGCCTTTACCTATATTGGCGTGAGCCTGGGGATGCTGATCAACTACTTTGGGCCTGTTATTGTTGTGGCCCTGTCACCCATCATTTTCAAAGAAAGGCTTACCCTTCACAAAGTGTTTGCCCTGTTTTTAGCGATTGCTGGTGTTCTACTGATAAGCGGACAAATAGGTGGTGACAGTACGGCGCTCATCGGTCTTTTCTTTGCAATCCTATCCGCTTTTTCATACGTAGGCATTGTGATATTCAACAAGCTTTCCAAGAACGTTTCAGGTTTCGAAAATGCAACAATCCAGCTCTTCTTCACCCTCCTGACCGTTTCAATATACATGTGGTTCAAGCAAGGCTTCCAAATACAAGTGCTCACAGCGGACTGGCTTCCAATACTCTGGCTCGGCCTTGTGAACACAGGCATAGGATGCTACCTGTATTTTTCATCTATTGGAAAGCTGCCTGTTCAGACGGTTGCCATTTGCGGTTATTTGGAACCCCTATCCGCAGTGCTCTTCTCTGTGATTGTACTTAAGGAATCACTTGAGCCGATTCAGCTTCTAGGGGCTGGGTTTATTATTGGGGGCGCCCTGCTTGGCGAAGGGGTGTTTGGTAAGGGCATGAAGACTGGGAAGACTGGTCGGGGTGTTGTTTTGAGTGGGAACTAGAATCAATGCCTCCATTGTCAATTAGAAAAAGTGTAAGTCTTAAGCACGGATGCGGTGCCTAAGACTTACACTTTTCTTATTCTGCTTCTATAGCTCGTCGACAGCAGTCTTTCCTGCAATTCTGCCAAAGGTGAAGATATCTGTCAAGGCATTCCCGCCAAGGCGGTTGCCTGCATGGATTCCTCCTGCAACCTCACCCGCGGCGTAGAGATTTGTAATCGGATTACCTGTTTCATCCAGTACACGTCCAGATGTATCAATCTTAAGTCCGCCCATAGTATGATGCACTGCCGGTTTTCTAGGTGTGGCATAGAATGGCGCTTTCTCAACTTTTAAGTCAAAGGTATCCTTATGGAATTCGGGGTCAGCACCTGCTTCAACATATGCGTTGTATTTCTTCACCGTCTCTGAAAGCACTTCAGGATCCATGCCCACTTTCACAGCAAGCTCCTCCAGTGTATCCGCTCTGAACAGTCTGCCTTCCTCTACCTGAAGATCAATCTTTTCCTGGCTTGTATTGGCTGCCGTCTTCTTGATTTCATCATCTGCTATGAGATAGAAGAGACCACCTTGCTCGATTGCTGCCTTAGTCAAGACATCTCTTCCCGAAAACTCATTGACGAATCTTTTGCCTTCTGTATTGACGATGACGAAGTTTTCCGGCGGCACTTGAAGCCCGCTGAAGAGTTCGCCAGTTTCAGGGTCAGAAACAGGCATCATTTGCGTAAAGCCCATGCCCGTAAGAGCAGCACCCACTGATTGACCCAGGAGGATGCCATCGCCTGTCATCGCATAGGAGTTTGTCGTTCTGATGTTGTCGTCAATTTCTTTCCAGTAAGTGTTGTACTCTTTGAGCATCTTGGTATTGGCTCCGAAACCACCACTTGCAAGAACAACTGCTTTTGCATGAACTGTGACCTTTTGGCCATTCTCTCCAGTTGCTATAACACCTTTTATTTCACCATCTTCAATAATGAACTCTTTTACAGGACTGTCTGTAATGATTTTTCCTGAGTTCTCTTCAACATATTTTTTCAGGGCAAGGATAAAATCCGTCCCATAGCTCTTAACGGGCTTATGTCCACGACGCCAGAGTGCGCCGACCGGTGCAAATACAATGTTCTTATCATACTCAACACCTATTTCTTCAAGCCAGTTGACACTTTCCAGAGCGCGGTCCGTAAGGATTTTCACGAGATCATATTGACCATAGATGCTATTGCCGTGAAGGTCTGTTCGCTTGCCGCCAAAGTAGGTCTGCATTCTGTGAAGCAGTGGCGAGTCAAAGAGATGGCCTTTTTGTGTCGCAAATTTTTCCTTGTATGCTGCATATTCTGTTTTAAGTGTATTGAAGTCCTCTAAGTACTCTGTATGAATTAGGCTTTCATCTGTATCCAGCAAGGCTTCAATTGTAGCTCTCTCACCTGGATTTTCATCAAAATTCAGTTGCCACTTTGGATTTGCCGCATTGACAGGACCCCCTGAACGGATGGTATTGCCCCCTACCGCTGGATATTTTTCAACGACGATGGCACTTGCACCACCTTGCAGGGCTGTTGCTGCAGCACTAAGACCCGCACCACCGCCACCAACAATGACAACGTCACATGTGTACTCTTCGTCTTCTCTGTTCAAGCTGCTCGGTGGTTTAGGACGTCTCTTTAAAATATCCGGATTCACCCCAGCAAGCTTGATGGCTTTTGCAACCCCATCAAGAACCGCATTACTGGTTTCTGAAGCGCCTGAAAGTGCATCTACATTCAAGGTTTGACCCTCAATGATTCTATCGGGAATTCTTACAAATACCACATCGGCAAGGCCTTCTGTCTCACCCTCTGTGTCAATCTCAATGTTTTCGATTCTCTTCTCACTGAAGGTTACCTTCATCGGCAGGCTGCCGCCATGGCCTAAGGTACTGACTTCATAATCCCCCGGATTGAAAGTGAATTCTTCCTCTTCGTTGAGCAGGTTTGAAATTTTTGCAAACCGCATAAAGCGCAAAAAGCATATTTCCAGGAAATCAACGGTTCTTTCATTGTTCAGATTACCATTATCATCAAATGCCTTATGGGCACTCCCAAGCAGGAATTCATAGCCCGGCATCACATTGGCATCGACACCCGGCGCGTCCAGAATTTGACGCAGGTGCAGCTGGGCACGTGAGGACCCCTGTACATCTTTAGACGCCCCCAGGATCATGACCGGTTTTCCAACCAGCGGATGAAGCTCGAAGCTAAGCCACTCAATAAGACTTTTGAGGCTCGACGGAATCGAGTGGTTGTACTCCGGTGTTGCGATAATCACGCCATCGCTCTCTGTAATTTTATCGTTGAACATCTGCAGGACATCACTGTAGGACTGGTCGTCTGACTGATTGAACATGGGTACGTCTGCGATGTCAAGAATTTCAATTTCCGCTTTGGATTCAAAGTATTTTTTCATGAACTGAAGGAGTGAACGATTGTATGATTTCTTCGCACTCGTTCCAGCAATCGCTATAAATTTCATCGTATTCTCTCCTATTCTTGCCATGTGAATTTTCTGTTTCTCTGTACAAGGGCCTTTTCCGCCAGCAGCTTTGCAGTAATCTCTGTAAAGAGCAGGAATTCTCTAAAGACTTCATTGAGTTCTGCAAGCTTGTCAGGATATTTGAGTTTTCCTGCATAGTCAAAGGCTTCCTGTGATTTACCCAAAAGAAACTCGTTGCTTGGCATAATCCTCGCAGCAAGCTCAGGCGAGTCGAGTATTTGCCTTAAATGGGCCTGTGCACGAGAAGAACCCAGCATACCATGAGAAGCCCCTACAATCAGAACGGGTTTGTCTGTAAGTGCTTGGCTTGTATAACTGATCCATTCCAGCGCACTCTTTAAAACTGCTGGAATCGCATGGTCATACTCTGGCGTTGCCATAATCACACCATCTGCATTAAGAATTTTTTGCGACAGTGCTGCAACCGCTTCAGGGACATCCGCACCCTCTGGCTCGTAAAAAGCAGGCAATGCCTTTATTTCATAGAGTTCGATCTCTGCATCGCTTGAAAAATGCTTTTGCATGAACTGAAGCAACATACGATTCGTTGACACATCTGCATTCGTGCCCACAATTGCTAAATATTTCATTGTGTTCCCCTCTCTAATATGTAAAAGAATATCAATTGCATTTGTTTGATATAAGATTAACATAGTCCCAAATTTCTATCTAATAGTTATATATTGCTAATCGATAACAAATTTGTTATCATCTATCGTAAATAGGACCCATGCAATTTGAAATACTTTGAAACGAGGAAGGATACCATGTCACAAAACAGCCCTCAAAATACGCTGTACTATATCGATGCCATTCTGAAATACAGCAATTATGGCAAGGCGGCAAAATCACTCTATGTTTCTCAACCTTATTTGACGCAGGTCATCAAGAGAATTGAAAATCAACTGGCGTGCAGACTGATCAATAGAGATGAATTGCCCTATCGTTTAACAGAACAAGGGAAAATTTATTATGAATACTTAACAGCCTCGGAAAACCAATATTCCAGGTTTATTCGCGAAATATCCGCTGTAACCAATCGGGATAAGCAGGTCATCAAAATAGGCATTCTCCCCAGTCTCGGCACTTACATCCTACCGCTTCTGTTACCGAGATTTCTAGAAATGCATCCCAGCTGTAAAGTCGAACTTTCAGAAGATTTACCTGAAAAGAATGAGAAACGCACCTTAAACGGCGAACTGGATTTTTGGATTGGACAGAACTCAAGAAACATATCCCCCAATTTACGGTCCACCGTTTGGGGGAAAAACAGCTACAGTGTCATTATTCCACCTTGCTCAGATTTGTATCAAAAGGGCGTTGCAGTAGTCGAAGCAGGCACATTTGACATGAAGACACTCCTACGCCAAAATCTCATTTTGACCAGCAAGGGCTCTTCCATACGCAGTCAGATTGATCAACTGCTCAGCGTGTATAAGATTTCGCCAAAAATTGTGGTTGAAAGCACTGAAATCTATACAGTTCGAAAACTTGCCATGCATAATGTGGGTGTGACCTTCATCCCAGAAAGCCTTCATGTTGATGCGTGCCCTTCGAAGTATAATATCTATCCACTCCCTATGGATGAACTGAGTTTGGATTTTTTCATAGCGCATCACTCGGATCGGAGACTCTCTGAAATGGATAAAGCGCTCATTGCCTCATTTTCCATTGATGGGGAAAACAATTTAGGTTTAGGAGAAAATAATGAACACCTCTAGGAAAACCCTTCATCTCATGGGGACAAAAATCACCTTATTTTTTAAAGGGGACCATGCTGAAAAACTTGTCACTGAGGCTTGTGAAATGCTTGAACACTTTGAAACTGTCTTTAGCGCAAATAGCGCCGACGCCCCTCTTGCGCATCTGAAACAAACCGCATTCATAAGCCCTCAAAGGGTTGATCCGGACCTGTTTGAGCTTATCAAGATCGGTAAAGAACACAGCATGACTAAAGACACTTACTTAAACATTGCAATAGGTCCACTTGTAAAACTATGGCGGATCGGATTTGAAGAAGCCGGTGTGCCAGAGCCTGAAGACATCATCGGCGTCCTGGATCTTTTAAAAGCTGAACACATAAAATTAGATGAAGAGAATAAGACGGTGTTTTTCCTGAAGGAAGGCATGGAAATAGACCTTGGTGCGATTGCCAAAGGCTATTTTTGCGACAAGATCATGGCCTTCTTTAAAGCAAACGGAGCGATTTCAGCGCTGGTTGACATTGGCGGCAATGTGCTTGTTCATGGGGATTCCCCTTCGGGTGACAGCACCTGGAGTGTGGGCATTCAAAATCCATTTCTGCCAAGAGGACATCTCGTTGCAAGTGTCAACATCAGAAACCAGTCCGTTGTCACCTCAGGCATTTACGAGCGCGTATATGAAAAAGACAGCCACACCTACCACCATATTTTCGACAGCAAAACTGGGTATCCGATAGAAAACAATATCGCTTCACTCTCCATAATTGCAGATCAGTCCCTGGACTGCGATCTCTATACGACGAAATTATTCGGTATGGATATTGCCTCTATCCTACGCAAGGTAAACGCCATCGAGGGAATGGCAGCCATTATCATCACGACTGACGGCCAGCTCGCCCATACCAGTAACCTGAATGGGAAAATAACTTATAATGGAGATATGTGTTCGTAGGGTACTTGTAAGATGCCGTCGTGAAATGGAAAGACCTTTTTTTGAGACCATATTTTTACACTATTACCATATTAAACCTTTATTACACAACTATATCTATGTTAAACAAAGACAAGCTTAAATGAAAAAGTAAGTTCCGTTTAGGGAGATTAACCTGAAGTTAGTCTTGCACAAGATAGAGTATACTGTCATAGATATCTATCCTGAAAAAACAGGAGATGATGAAAATGACGCTAAAAGGAAAACATCTAACACAAGAAGACAGACACTATATTGAAGATGCACCAAATGAGAGACATTCACTTACAGACATTGCAAAGTGCCTTAGAAAAGACCCAACTACGATTTCAAAAGAAGTAAAAAGAAATAGGGTTAGTTTTGAAAAAGTGAGTCACACTGGACGCATAAGTTGCAAGATTCGTAAAGCATGTACACGTAAGCAAATCTGCTCAGAGTATGCCCCGAAAACTTGTACAAAGCTAATCCGCTTCCCCACGTATGCAATGGCTGCACGAGAAAGGCTGGCTGTAAATCGCAGAAGTATAGATACCGCGCCAAAGTAGCTCAAGCCAACTATACAGAGAGCTTAAAAACCTCACGTGAAGGTATTGCTCTAACTCCAGAAGAGCTTGCTGAACTAGATGAATTGATTACACCGCTTATCTTAAAGGGGCAGTCAATCACACACATTTACGCTCATCACAAGCATGAAATCAAGTGCTCAAAACGGACTCTTTATACATACTTTGAACAAAATTTATTCAAGGCAAGAAATATTGACCTTCCGAGGAAAGTTAAGTACAAGCCACGAAAGAAAATGTCTGAAAGCACAGATAGAAATTCTAAACATAGGACAGATAGAACCTATGAGGACTTCAATCGTTTTATAGAAAATCATCCTGAAAAGCACGTTATGGAGATGGATGTTGTGGAGGAAAAAAGGGTGGTAAAGTGTTGCTAACAATGTTTTTTAGAAATAGCTCACTCATGCTGATATTCCTGTTAGATACCTGTACACAGGACGCTGTAAGGCAAGTCTCTGATCAACTATATAAAGATTTAGGCGCAGGGATTTTTAGAAAGACCTTCCCGGTCATACTTACAGACAACGGTTCAGAATTCAAAGCACCTAAAGTTTTAGAGAAAGATGGCGAGGGCAATAGACGAACACATATCTTTTACTGTGACCCACTGGCTTCTCATCAAAAAGCTCGAATAGAGAAGAATCACGAATACATAAGATATATTCTTCCAAAGGGTCAGTCATTTGATCATTTAATGGGAAAAATGTGACACTAATGATGAATCACATCAATAGTGCAGCAAGAGCCAGTCTAAATGATAATACACCATTTAAACTGGCCCAAATGCTGCTTGATAAAGAACTGATGAAATCGTGCTTCCTACAGCTCATTCCAGCAGATGACGTTCATCTAAAACCTGCGCTTCTTGAAGCGTAGAAAATAACAAATGTACTCGGATAGATATCACGGAACTTAGTCCTGCAAACTTAAGGCCAGCGGAATTTAGTTCCGCACAACGATCCGATGGTCTCATTTGCGTGTAATAAATATGGCCGAGTTTTGTTATTTGCCACTGATTATATAGTTTTTCAAGATGAATGAACAGTCTCTTTGAGGCTGAAAACGGATTTTACTCTTGTAATCGCAAGGGTTACAGAAAAACGGAAGTTCGGATTTCAATCAACGTAATTCAAATTTTATAATGGAGTTTGGGCAAAAAAAAGAGATACAATCTTATGATTGCACCTCTTTCACATAATTAATCTGATACGCTATTCTTCATCAATCTCAATGATTCTCTTGCCCATAATCTCAACTAGCCCTACAACAAGAGCATTACCCATACAAAAATACCTGAAGCGCTCAGACATACCTGTATTCGTCCAATTATCAGAGAATCCGTTCAACCGTTCACATTCGACCGGCGTCAGTCTTCTAAGCCTATTGGTTTCTGGATCTTTAATTATATGTGTAGATCTGTTCTTTGAAAACTCGCTTGTTAGCATTGTCCGTGAAGGTCTATTAATCGGATCTGGGAATGCAATAGCCCCTTCTGCAAATACATACTTATGTCCATCACGATGGGTCCGTTCAATTCGCTTTGCACCCTTCATATACTCCCAATCGTCTAGCTCACCATTTAAATAATACTTCTCATCAACGTCACTTTCCAAAACATCGGATAACAAACTAAGTTTCCCATCATAGAAAGCTGTCATTTCCTCAGTATGAATACTGTTCTTCATCACAATGCCTGAATTGTAAAATTGCATTGTGAAATGCTCTGAAATATCATAGATATCATCAAACTCAAAGTTCATTGTATTTGGAATATGTCTATCGCTATTTCTCTCATTAGCAGGAAAAACAGATTGGAAAAATCCATTATTTTTTACTATCTCTCTCACATCATACTTGTTGACTTTATTGTAATATGATGTATCATTTCTGAATGCGAAAATAAATACGCGACGTCTTCTTTGAGGGAAACCATACTCAGCAGCATTAATCACTCGCCACTCAACACCATATCCGAGTTTGTTAAGACAAGCTAAAATAATTCCAAAATCTCTACCTCGCTGTTTACCAGGGGATTTCAACAGTCTATCCACATTTTCAAGTAAAACATATTTAGGTCGCTTTTCATCAATAATCTCTCGAATATCCCACCACAATACACCTTTTTTCCCTTGTATTCCTTTAGCACCAGTACTTGCAACACTATAATCCTGGCACGGAAATCCACCTACTAACAAATCGTGATCAGGTAACTTCTTCTTATTTACTTGATTAATGTCTGAATTGCTGTGATTATCTTTTCCAAAATGTTCGCAGTAGCAGTCATATGCATCTTGAGACTTCCGAGAAGGTTCCCATTGATTTGCCCATACAAATTTGAACTTATCTGAAGCCCGAGTAAGTCCAACTCTAAATCCTCCAACACCCGCAAACAATTCAACTACATTCATTACACTCTTCCTCTCAAATACGGTTTCTTATATTATAGCAAACATTTGTTCGTAGATGAAGTTTGATTTTTCATTCGTTTAATTTCTGAGGCAACATATTTACTATTCAACCAAAATGCTTTTTTCGGGACCAATACACCATTAAAGACTACCTTATCTTTTGAGTTCTTGGCTTTTGGGCGAATGTGGCCAACCTTGTTATCTTTCGTCTTCATAAAATTATCAAAATCCATTTTTCCGATTTTTTCAACAGTATCTTCCCAAAGCGCTTTATATGATTCTTCAAGGTCTAACATTGGCATATTCCAGAGATAAATGGAATCCAAATAAATATCAGAAAGTTTCAATTCACTCTGCTTATCATACTTCTTTGTTGTTTTGAAAACAACCCAGATGTGCTTCATCAGTTCAAATTTCTCTCGAATTCCTGAATCTTCCCACTCCTCATCAACAATTGTATTGTAATCAATCTGCTCGAATGACATCGCTTCTTTAGGTATATCATTTGCTTGAAGCAATATTGTCTTCAACTCTACTCCAGCCATTTTTATTGAGTTTGATTTCGAAAACTTCTCTCCTAGTTCAAGCTCAATTAACTTGTTGCAAAACAATCTCAACCAATGTTTTGCATTAGATTTTTCAATGCCTGTAGCACTTGATATTTCTGCAATAGACAGTGTTTGGTATTTATCAAGAACGTTACGTATTATTCCGGTTATCGGTAATACATCCTTGACTTGTTTGTTCTTAATCTGCATCAAAAGGGTTTCAAATATTTGATCTGCATAATTACGTTTTAAAGAAAATGCTCTTTGTTTTGCAGGAATCGATGAATATGGTTGATTACGAACAGTCTTTGCAGAACTCCCTTTAGTTGCAGCTCCAAGATACAATGTATCTCCCTCAGATAGCTCATGAGCTCTTCCCAGCCTAATCTTATCAACTATGGTGTTCCAATCCTCTTTTAGCACTTCCATATCCGACGGAGATGGTTCCCACTTTGACACCAATCGAAAATATTGATCTAGTTTTGGTATATCTTTCTCATGTATATAGAACATCAACAGTAGCTTCAACATTTTCTTATTCAATGAGTTATTTTCCCAGCACTCATTTACCACAGCTTCATAATCGATTATGGACAATACAATTCTTTCTTTTACAGACAGCCCTTCACGCTTTGCTAAACCAGTATTTGATATCTTTACTTTTTTCAACGGAACAACTTTTAATTCCATCCCAACTTCTGAAAAATCTGCGTCCTTTTTCGAGTTGATTTTATAACCAAATACTGCTTCCTCAACGATTTGTCCTAACGAACCTTTTCCAGTATTATATGAAGTTGATTCTTCGTTAACTGAATCGAACCCATTATCAGAAAAAAACTGATTGAGACTCTTTCCTTCTACTGATTTTGCATATTCAAGTATGGATATCTCAGATTTAATGTCATAATTCATAATGTCTCCTCCAACTATTATGTCATACTTTTATTCCTATAACTTTCATTACGTTTCATCAGCAGTATCTCTTCTAAATAATTGACACGCCCCTTTATTTTACCACATGTTTCATCATAGATGCATTTCCTATTCCCATAGCTGATGTATTAGTTTTGAAATTTCTTCAATATTGAAATTTGAACATGGAATCGGGGTAAATACCAATACGGATATGAAAAGGAGGTTCTTCTATATATGGGTGATATATTCACAAAAGAGAAAAGAAGCGAAGTCATGTCGCACATCAAAGGGAAAAACACAAAACCTGAAATCTTAGTGAGAAAATATCTATTTAGCAAAGGATTTAGATATAGGAAAAACGATAAACGTTATCCAGGAACGCCTGACATTGTCCTTCCAAAATATAAAACCGCAATTTTCGTGCACGGTTGTTTTTGGCATCAGCATGAAGGATGCAAGTATTCCAGAATTCCAAAATCAAATACTGCGTTTTGGATTGATAAGATGAACCATAATAAGGAGAGAGATATACGTAATATTGAAGAGCTAAAAACCCTTGGATTTAGAGTCATAATTGTTTGGGAATGCTCTCTAAAAAAGAACAAAGATGAAACTTTAGAAAAACTTGTTCAAGAATTACTACAAAATCAATAACCAGCACGCCTCAGTAGGAACCATTTACCGAAACATCCATCGCACTAAATCTTCATCCTCACAAAAAACCAAAACAGCTTAACCATGACAACCGCAAGTCCCACAAACACAATCGTCCCAAAAAACATCCCGAAATGCGCAACCATCTGTCCCCAATAAACAAGCACAGCATATAAAATATAAGGCCCGAAAAAAACGATCAAAAATGGGCTGCAGCCCGTTGCGTTTACCTTATCCATTTCTTTATACTGACTCGAGTTCTTCGCAAACGATTTATCACTAGGGTCAAGTTTCATAACACTACCTCCCATTAGGCACATTCACAGTTACCTTATTACTGATATACCCCGCTTCTGCTTTTAAAGTGAAACGACGTGCATTCTTTAGATACCGAAATGAACGCCAAAGAAAAAGACCAGTCTCTGTCTGAGCTTGGCCTTTATAATCTATTGAATTTTACTATAAATCTTCTTAGATGTTTTCTTTAATCTCAAGTTTGCTTGCCACTTCAGCACGTCACTGCGCCACTGCACCTACCCGCTCTCCTCACTAAAATAAGCCCGCGTATCATCAATAACTTCATTGGAGAGCAGTATGATCCCGATAATGTTTGGAATGACCATAAGGGCTATGGCAAGGTCGGAAACCATGAAAACCGTGCTTAAATCCTGTACACCGCCAACCATGATTGATATGACAAAAAAGACCTTATAGTAAGGAATGATTTTATAGCCCATAAGATAATGCGCACAGCGCTCACCGTAGTAGTTCCAGGCAATGACTGTCGTAAATGAGAAGAACATGAGACAGACGGTTTCTACGATGTTTCCGAGAACAGCAACCCCCTCCACCTGTTCAAAGGACTGGGTGACAATTCTAAGGGTGTCAGTTTCAACCTCATACGCCCCGCTGATGATAATCATGAGACCCATCATAAAATTGACAATGTGTGTATCAATGAACACATCCAGCATGTTTATCAGGCCCTGACGCACGTGAGAGTGGGTTATGGCAGTCGCTGCAGCAATAGGTGATGTCCCGTTTCCAAACTCGTTGGAGAACACACCCCTGCGCACCCCCTGATTGATGGCAATGGCAACTGACGATCCGATAAAGCCGCCTGAAATTGAGTCAAAGTCAAATGCAGAATGCAAAATCAGCATGATTGCTGCAGGAATCTGCGCAATATTGGCTAGGAGTATGAGGCCTGTGCAAAAGATGAACAGGCCTGCGACAAAGGGAATGACTATGCCGGCGATTCTTGAAATCCTCTTGACACCTCCCAGTGTAATGTATGCGGTTATCAGCCCAATTCCGACAGTACCTGCAAATGGAACAATCCGAAACTCCTGCTCTAAAATATCCACCATGGTATTTGACTGTGGTATCGCTGAGCCAATCATACTGGCTATCACACCGAGTACCGCAAAGAGCTTGGCAAGGGTCTTACGATTCAGACCACGTTCCAAAACGTACATAGGTCCGCCCGACATCTGCCCCATTTCGTCTTTTATACGGTACTTGACTGACAACATGGTTTCAGCGTATTTGGTTGCCATGCCAAAAAGACCTGTGAGCCACATCCAGAACAGGGCCCCAGCGCCTCCAAGTTTTATAGCCAGTGCCACACCGATAATATTACCAGTTCCCACCGTGCCTGCCAGAGCAATGGCAAGGGCATGGAAACTGCTGACATCCCCTTCTGCACCAGTTTCGTCATGGGGAACAAAGAGGTATTTGAAAGCCAGCAGCACTTTTCGAACCTGCAAGAATCGCAGTCGAAACGTCAGATAAATACTCGATCCAACCAGAAGAATCAAAAGCGGAAAGCCCCATATGAAATTATTGAAAGTCGTCAACCCTTTTATGATATTCACATTATCCACCTTTAACTATTTATTCTATAGGCAGCTTTAATATAAATCTTGTGCCTACGCGACACGTTTTGTCACATTCAATTTCCCCACCGAGGGTGATGGTCACCTGATTGTGAATGATGCTGAGCCCAAGCCCCGACTTTTCTGAAGCTAGGTCTGAAGTATAGAAGGGGTCAAAGACCCTGTCAGCATCCTTTATACCACTGCCGTTGTCTTCATAAATCAGGTGCAACTGGGACTCTTCCTGCCATACATCAATGGTAATCAAGCTGTCTTCGTGATCCTTGAACCCGTGTGTGACTGAGTTCAGTATCAGCTGTGTCAATATTTGTGTAAGCACATCCGGATAGGTGTTTATCCAAATTTCACCTGCCATAATGAGCTTAAAGGCATATGCTTTTGTGTTTCTTTCATTCTCAAAGGACTCAACCACATCATGGATGATTTTTGTCACATTGCAGGTCTGTCTGATTTCATCATTAAAATCTGAGGTGATGCTTCGAAGCGTATCCAGTATGCCCCGTGTTTTAAGCAAGCTCTGCATTGTGAGATTAGTGGATTCCAGGATTTCAGCCATCTCTTCACTGTATTTATGTGCGTTTGGACATTCCCTGTCCAGCTGCTTGAAGAAGCTTAGAATTTCCATAGACTGATAGGACAAGGCTGTAATCATGGTACCTACTGGTGTGTTCAGCTTATGACTCACACCACGCACCATGGAATTTATTGCTGCAAGCTTTTGGGACTTCAGGAGCTCATCCTGTGTATTTTTAAGCTCTGCAATGGTGCTTTCAAGGCAACCATTCGATTCCTCCAGCTTCCTGTCCTTGATTTCCATTTCCTCAATGGTCTCATGCAGCTGCTGGTTGGTCTCTTGAAGCTCACGGGTTCTTAAAGAAACCTCGCTTGCCAGGTGGCTTGAATGGTCTTTGATTTGGTTGATATAGGCTCTGAGGCTCACCCGCATGGACTCTACTGCACCCGCCAAGAGGCCTATTTCATTTCGGTACTGAAGAAAGTCCTTAGGGATTTCTGTGTGAAGCTCACCCTTGCCAATCTGTGTTACGATGTTAACAATTTGATCAAGGGGGTTTACAATTCTTTCACTTACGGATGAAGCGATGAAAATAACAAATATTGAACTGATAATAATCAGCTTTGCCAAAATATAAACCAGCTCATCCATACGTTCATCTATCAGCTCGCGACTTGTCGATGCAAATACCACCCATCCATTATTGAGGCGATGAAAGGTGTTAACCTGGTCATCTCCGTGATTATCTTCACTTTCAAAGGTCCCAGAATCCGTCCCGCTTACAAGGGTTTTCACACGGGCCACTTCGAAGGAAAATTCATTTTCTACATTTTCATCCAAGAGCAGACTGTTCATCTGACCATCAAAGAGTCTGATTTCTATGGTATGCGCTTCTTTAAATGCACTGATTTTCTCATGAAGCGTGTCCATGCTGTATGCGCCGCAAATATGACCGACTAATATGCGACCCTCATAGACCGGTTGATGATAGTAGAAATCTCCGTTTTGAACCAGCCACTTCTCGTATTCAAAAAAAACGTTCTCAGGTGCTTCAATCTGACGCAATATATTCAGCCTTGAATTCTCATCGCCATCAAGGGCATCCCCTACAATATGTTTTTCATTCCCATCAATAAAAACGAAAAAATATGCATCGGATAAATCGGACGACCTTGCAGATGTCGCCATAAGTGCACTGATTTTCTCATCAAGCTTTTGACGATACAAAGGGTCCGCGTTGTACTGTTCAAAATCGGAAAAGACAGCCACTGTCGTTGCTATGTCCCGTGTTATATCCTCCACTGAGTTCAGAGAGGCTTCAATCTCCTGAGCGAATGACTTCACAAGGGTTGCATACTTTTCATCGGCTTCAACGGTAAGCTCGTACTTGAAATTGTTGAGCACTATGATACTTACAATCATGGTAATAAAAATCGAGCAAATAATAATGGCATTCATAATCTGATAGAAAAGTCTGTTTCTGAATCTTTTCATGAGGTCATCACCCCCTTCTGCCTTAATATATTTATATATTATTACCCCTGAATAAATCCAAGTATCATCCCCGAGGCATATTGTGCCCATATGTTGACAATAATGATGCATGTGCCAAAAAACAAAGGACGCTACAGGGATAATCCCCTGTAGCGTATAAGTCTTAATGCTAAATCTTGGATTTAAAGAACCGGCCAAGTGCTCCAACGTGTTCTTCAATAACAGCCTCTTCCGTACCTGCATAGGAGAGTCTCAAATACTGGTTTCCGTGCGCCGTTTCCTCAACAAAGAAGTCACGCCCAATGCAGTAAGTCACCTTGATTTCTTCTATGGCCGCAGGCAGCAGTGCTTTTGCATCCAGTCCCTGTGGCAATTCGATCCATATGTAAAATCCCCCGTCGGGATGGGTGCGCTTAATATTCTCTGGAAAATTCTCATCTATGGCCTTTTCCATGACGTCTCGCCTTGACTTGTATATACGGCATAGCTTATCTCGATGCGCCCCGTAATGTCCCTTCTCAAAGAATGCCGCGCACATTGCCTGCATAAAGCCGTTGGTACAGGTATCTGTTGCCAGTTTCATCTCTTCAAGCTCTTTCATAATTTCAGGGTCTGCCACCAGATAGCCCAGGCGTGATCCAGGAGAGAATATTTTTGAAAAGCTGTTGGCATAAATTACATTCCTGCTGTTTGTGTATGCCTTGACCGGCTTTAGATGATCACCACTGTAGCGGATTTCGCTGTATGGATCATCTTCCAGTATGATAATATCGTATTTTTCAGCCAGCCTCGCCAGCTTGTCCCGCTTTTCTGCAGACATGGATATGCCTGTAGGATTATGGAAGGTTGGCATGGTATAGAGTATTTTGGGCTTATGCGCCTTGATTTTCTCTTCTAAAGCTTCCAAATTGAGACCGTCGTCGTCCATTGGACAAGCGATGGAAGTGGCTTCAAAGCTGTCAAAGACCATCTTGGCATGGATAAAGGTCGGCGATTCAACCAGAACAACATCACCTGGATTCAGAAAGAGCTTGCTGACCAGATATATTCCCTGAATGCCCCCTGCTGTAATCATGATTTCTTCAATCCCACAGTTTATGCCATTAGGCTCCAGCAAATAGGTTTTGACTGCCTCTCGAAGGCTTGGCAGACCAATGGTCGACCCGTATCCCAGTGCCTGCTGAGCCAATTGGGGGTCTTCTAAAAGGGACTGGGTGATTTCCTTGATCAAATCTACCGGATAGGCCTCTTTTGCCGGCGCACCCCCACCAAAGGAAACGAGCTCCTTATTGGTCAATGACTCCATGATTTTATGCATGCTGTATACGGTTGACTCCATTGCTTGACGTCGCTTTGCGTACTGGACCATATTGTATCCCACCCTTTCCTATTCAGTTTCCTTAAGCCATACCTAATGTTTTATTTCCAAACTATTCGAACTGGACAAGTCGCACCACACCCTCTTCTTCTTGTATGAGGAGCATTCTATCTTCAAAGAGTCTCACTTTGTCGACCGCTTCAAAAATGGAAGCCAATTGACCCGTCCGCGTATCTAAGACAAGGACGTCATCATCACGCGCACTATCCGTTTTAAATGCAATATATGCACCGCAGGCGTCTATTTGAGTGTAAGTCCCTGTTTCAAGATAGGCATCGGCCTCCTCTGATACCAGATAAATACCTTCTGGATATTCAGCGGCCCTATAATAGACTTTGTTATCTACTGCTGTAAACCAAAGCGCACCGTATTCAGTAGCCAGCGGATAATCAGAAAGAAGACGCTGATTACTGCCCTCCAGTGTGCAGCTGTAGAGCATGCCGTCCCTTGAAAGGACATAATAGAGTGTGTTTTCTATGATTTTGAAATCAAGCACACTATCATCTATAAGAATTTCCTTTTTTCCTGTATCGACCGAAATCTTATAAAGCCTGTTGTAGGTGCCGACTTCACCATACCAGGGAGACCCGATGACATATGCACTACGGTCAATCACATGTGCTGATGCCAGCTGGCTCATACCAGTCTGCCCCATTTCAGCGTTCATAAACCAGCCAAAAATGGTATCATCCCAGGACAGCGGCCTCTTGGGCAGGTTCCCGCTAGGCAAATAAACAAGATTATTAGGTCCTGGTGGTACAGACAGATAGGTCATGAGTATGCCGTCATCTGTCTCGTAAAAATCCACATACCCATTTGCCACTTTCTCCACGCTGCCATCCTGGTCAATGCTTATGTAATAATCCGACCCCATGATGGCGCCGCCATAATGATAGAAGGCGTAAAGCCTATCCTCACGGATTTTGAAATCGAGTCTGTTGTTGAAGCCGTAGGAAGTACTGACTTCGTAGCTGTATACCGGTTCCGCCACACTGGTTTCAGGCTGCCACCGGTAAATGGTATTTGTGTTTTCAACGGTTTCAACATAGTAGTACCAGCCCTTATGGAAAACCATGTCGTTTTCAAGTGCACCGTTGTTGTATGCCGTTTCTGGAAGTGTTAGTGCTTGAACCCCATAGTTGTCCGATTCAATTACGTAGGCCCCATCATCCATACTCATGCGCCAGCTTAGAGCATTTAGGATATCTTGTGTCAGGGGCATGTATAGGACATTTCTAAAGCTTATGAGCGGCAGATGCTCAAGCGCGGTGGCCTCTAAGCCCTCTGCCTGCCTAATAATCAGCTTGCAGGATGCTTGTCCAGCCTCAGCACTTTCAAAGGTATTCTGTCTACCCGCGTACGCCCTATAGGCTGCAGCAGTCGCCTTTTGGCGCAGTACGAAGTTCGACCCTTCATCAAAAGTGCTTTCTACACCCATTGACCTTAAATCGAACCAGGTCATTGGAAAGTATAATAAGTCCATCTGCGCGTCATACAGGAAGGGGTAGAGCCTGTTTGTACTGTCAACTGTATTGCCATTCATGATAACGTCTTTGACTGGCAGCGATACCGTAGTCGCATCCGCAGCTGGGCTCAGTGTCAAGACCCCCAGCACTAGGACGATTATGCATTTGATCAGGCTGATTTTGCGTATGGACTTCCCGACTGGTCTTCTAAGGCATAAGCCTCTTCCCTGTGTCTGGTTATTTATCAAGTGGATATGCTTCATCTCAAACATCCTTTCTTTTCAGATCTGTTCAGACATGAATTTAAAGATCCCCTTACAAAATATTCTCCACAGCCTAATATTTTCCTGCTTATAGTCCAGTTTAGTGAGACAAATGGTTTCTTCTATCTGATGACTTTTTCCATCTGATGATGTCTTCCATACAATGACTTCTTCTATGCGGTTAAACAATCTTCCATGGATTTTCTTCCCCGCGGCGCTCAAGGACACAACTCAGCACAGAATTTCGAGCCATTTCATCAATGGCTTCTTCAGTGAAGAAAGCTGTATGCGGCGTGAGCAGAACGTTTTCGTATTGACTGAGCCTGTCGATATGCCTTAGTGGAACCGCCTGGCCTTCAAAGCTCTTGTAATACACAGGTGTTTCACCTTCAAGAACGTCCAGTGCCGCAAAACCGATTTTCCCCTGATCTAAAGCATCGATCAAATCATCAGTATTGATCAGGTCTCCACGTGCTGTATTGATAAGAATGACACCATCTTTCATCTGATTTAGGGTATCTGCATTGATCAAATGCCTGTTTTCAGCTATTGAAGGGGCATGCAGGGTAATGACATCGCTTCTTTTGATTAAGGTCTCTAGGGAAACGTACTCTGCATAAGACTTCACGCTTTCATTCTCAAATGGGTCACAGGCCAGAACCTCACACCCGAAACCGCTGAGTATTTTCACGACCGCTGTTCCAATACGGCCTGTACCGACTACCCCCACTGTCTTTGGCTGAACAAGCTGACCCAGCTTGCTTTCTTTTAGAGAATAGTCCTGCCTTTTATATGCTTCTAAAATGTGGGCACTTCTTCGTGTCGCCATAAGCATGAGCATCATTGTATATTCCGCGACGCTACTTGGCGCATATGTGGCGTTGCCAATGCACATTCCAATCTCCTGGGCCTTTTCAATATCAATATGATCATAGCCAACGGTTCGCGTCGATACGTAACGGACGCCTAAATCGTAGAAGCCCTTGAGCTCTGTCTCTGAAAGGGGTGTCGTAATCATGCTGACTGCCTCTGCCCCCTGAGCCATATGTAAATTATCCGGACCGGGTTTTTCCCTGCAAAACACAAGTTCAATGCCATGCTGGTCTGCCAGACCATCAAAGCCTGATTTCTCCAAGTCTTTGTAGCTGTATACCGCAATTTTCATTTCTCCACCTCATCTACTTGAAATATTAGGTCATCTGTAAGTTCAAATATAATTTCAAATTCTACTGCACATGTTTTATGTAAATAATGATATTGCTTACTATTCTACACCAAGTATTTCAGGCAATCGCTTTCATTTTTTGAAATGTTGTAATTTTCCTTCAATTTGCACAAATTAACGACTATGGCGTAGTGGGCTGGCCGGCGGACGCTTACTTACACGTAAAAAACACCCTGCTGGAGTGTGTGTGTAGTGAACTATCGCTCCAGGAGGGTGCCTTCATGTTGTAGGGAAATTATATTCTGTATAAGGGGGTCTTAAACTGAATTTCTATCTTGGAAAAAGGGTCTTCAGATGTTTTTCAATTTCATCTGCTGTAGACAGTGACAGCACATCGTCAATCACTTTTTCAATTTCACTTTTGCTTAACTCAAGGGTACGCTTACGCGCCTTAAGTATATTCGCCGGAGACATGCTGAACTCGTCGAGTCCCATGCCTATGAGCAGTGGCATCAGGTCCAGGTCGCCAGCAACTGAACCGCACATGCCAACCCAAATACCAGCCTTGTGGCCATTTTCTATTGTCATTCTTATCAGTCGCAGCACTGCTGGATGATACGCCGTATAAAGGCTTGCAATCGATTCGTTCATTCGATCGACAGCTACTGTATATTGAATCAAATCATTTGTTCCGATACTGAAGAAGTCAACTTCCTTTGCAAGCAGGTCAGAAGCAATTGCCGCTGATGGGATTTCGATCATGATTCCCAGGGGCACGCTGTCGTTAAATACCGCACCCTCTTCTGCAAGCGCCTTCTTGATATCTTCTATAATGCTTTTTGCCCTTCTCAGCTCAGCAACACCCGAGATCATCGGAAGCATGATTTTCAAATTACCATGAACAGCTGCTCTTAACAGGGCACGGACTTGAATTCTGAAAATCTCTGGTTCTTCCAGACAGTAGCGGATTGCGCGGTAACCGAGAAATGGGTTCATTTCCTTTGGCATGTTGAGGTAGGGCACTTCCTTGTCTCCGCCAATATCCATTGTTCTGATAATGACGGGACGCTCACCCATGCCCAGGAGTACGGCCTTGTATGCTTCAAACTGCTCTTCCTCGTCAGGTGCGCTGGATCTGTCCATGAAGAGGAACTCACTTCTGAAAAGACCAATGCCTTCAGCATCGTTTTCCAGAACACGCTTCAGATCGTTTGGCGAAGCGATGTTTGCTGCGATTTCAATGAGTTTGCCATCGCGTGTCACGCTGCTTTTTCCAACAAGAGCCTTGAGGGCTTCATTTGTAGCGGCTTCCTCTTTAATGCGCTTTTTCGCATTATCGATAGCCTGCACATCGGGGCTCAGTGTCAGAAGACCTTGACTTCCATCTACAATGACATTGTCATCTGATGAAAGTTTCTCAAAGGCTTCTCTGCCAATGCCCATGACAGCTGGAATTCCCAGGGTTCTTGCAATAATTGCGCTGTGTGACGTCTTTCCGCCGATAGCAGTAATGATACCCGTAATGTTCTCCGGCTTCAGTTGTGCTGTATCTGACGGCGTCAGATCTTCACCCGCTACCACAGTACCCGGTTTAGCGCCTGCAAGGTCCACCGCCTTCTCACCGCGAATGATGCGAATGATGCGTCTTGCCACATCGCGTATATCGTGGGCACGCTCCTTGAAATAGGCGTTGTCCATTGCTTCGAACATTTCAGCAGTTGCTTCAGCGACTGTATGCACTGCGTAAGTCGGTGCGTAGTTTTCCGTTTCAATTTTTGCTTTAATTTCCTTTGTCCATTCAGGGTCCTGCAAAATCATCATATGGGCTTGGAAAATCTGGGCCTTGTCTTCACCAAGGGTTTTGACCTTTTCCTCATAGATGCCTTCGAGCTCTACAAGTGCGCCGCTGAGTGCCGTATCAAGCACTTCAATCGACTTTTCAATGTTGTCAGTCATTTCCTTTACCGGTACAATTTCAGGCTTTACAACTAAAAGCTTTCCAAATCCCAGTCCGTCAGATACCCCTAGACCTTTAACACAAATATTCACTATGCTTCGACTCCTTCAATAATCGTCTTAAGCTCATTTTCAATGGACTGTGGATTGTCACCTTCTGCTTGAATGCGGATTTTGTCACCCTGCATAAGGCCCATTCCCATGATGTTCATGATTGACTTGGCATTCACTTTTCCTTTTTCAGTAATCAGGAACACTTCGCCGGCATATTTTGTTGCTGCATGTACCACCTGGCTTGCAGGTCTGGCATGTAGTCCGTTTTTGCTGTTGATCATTACTTCTACCATTGCTTCTTCCTCCTCGTACGCTGCTGCGTCTTATACCAATGTAACCTTTGCGCCTGCTTTATCTGTATCGCCCATTTGGACGTCTATCGCTTTAACCTTGTCCGGTGTCGTGATGACAACCGGTGTGATAATGGACTTGTCATGTGATTTAAGCACGTCCAGATCAACCTCTATGATCGCTTGTCCCGCTGTAACCTGAACGCCAGGCTCTACGAGTCTCTCAAAGCCTTCTCCGCCAAGCTCTACTGTATCAATCCCGATGTGTACAAGGACTTCCACGCCTTCCTCCGTTACAATACCGAAGGCGTGATTTGTTGGAAAGATTTGAACCAGCTTGCCAGAACAAGGTGCCTTAACAGTACCCGCTGTAGGATTCACTGCGAATCCGTCTCCTACCATCTTTTGTGAAAAAACAGCGTCTGGAACAGTGGTGATATCAACGACACTGCCCTCCATCGGCTTATCCAGTTGTAAAGTTTTCTTTTTGAATAATCCAAACATATTCATTTTCCTTTCAATAGCATCTAACACCTGAACCTACTCAGCCCTATATATCCATCTCTCTATTTTCTGTTTAACTTTGATGCTGCCGCTTCATCCACAATAACCGTCACATTCGGATGCAGCTGCAGTACCGATGCGGGAAGCTCTGGAATAATCTTTCCGTTCACCATACCAGCAACAGCAGTCGCCTTTTCCTCACCCGACGCAAGAAGAATGATGCATCTCGATTGCATGATGGTCTTGATGCCCATGCTGATTGCCGTTTTAGGCACTTCGTCGATTGTTTCAAAGAATCTTGCATTGTCGCTGATGGTCTGGTCATCCAGCGCTACCATGTGTGTTGTTGCTTCAAACTTTATGTCAGGCTCATTGAAGCCAATATGTCCATTTCTGCCGATGCCGAGGATCTGCATATCGATTCCGCCAGCCCCAGCAATCATTTTTTCGTACTGTGCACATTCTTCGTTGATGTGCTCTGCCGTACCCGATGGCACGAACCAGTTTTCATCACTGATATTGATGTGGTCAAAGAGGTTCTTACGCATAAAATAAGCGTAGCTCTGCTCATGACTTGGATTAAGACCAATGTACTCATCCAGGTTGAATGAAATGACTTTTTCGAAGTCAATCATACCTTCCTTGTAGAATTTGACAAGCTCTTCGTATAGTCCAACAGGTGTGGAGCCAGTTGCCAGTCCCAGCACACTGTCAGGCTTTTGAAGAATCTGACCTACGAACAGGTGGGCCGCTTTTCGGCTCATTTCCTTGTAATCCTTAACGACTATAATATTCATGCATTGCCTCCATCATACTTCATCTTACCTTTTATATATACCGCTTTTACCTCTAAGTCATCCGTTAGGAGGACCAGATTTGAAAACTTATTGTTTTCTATACTACCCATATCCCCTTCAAGGCCAATACGTCTTGCCGGGTTTAGGCTCAGCATGTTGATGACTTCATAAACAGGTCGCCCTGTACTTTCTATCATATTTCTAAGTGCCGCATCCATTTTCAGAATGCTGCCTGCGAGTGTGCCGTCTTCAAGTCTTGATGCGCCGTTTTCAACAATAACCGGCTGACCGCCCAACTCGTAAGTCCCGTCTTCTAAATAGCCCGCACGGATTGCGTCTGTAACAAGGACTACTTTTTCAGGTGACTTAATGCGTACAAATGTATCGAAAAATCCAGAATGCACGTGTATGCCGTCGGCAATGAGCTCTGTTGTAAAAGGCTTTGCAAATGCGGCACCCACAACACCAGGTTTTCTATGGTGCAGGCCTGTCATGGCGTTAAAGCAGTGGGTCACATGATCTACCCCTGCATCGTGCGCCGCGCATGCTGTTTCAAAGTCACAGCCCGTATGTCCGATACTCAGGACAATACCCGTATTCTGCATTTCTGTGATGAAGGCAAAGTCCTCATCCATCTCAGGGGCAAATGTCACGATCTTGATGATGTCGTAGTATGGCTTCAGCCAAGCTGCTGTAGGTTTTTGAATATGCTTTGCATCTTGAGCCCCCTTGTACTCAGGGTTGATAAATGGCCCTTCAAGGTGTACGCCCAGTACCGTGCTGCCTTTAGAGGCATCTTTTTCCTGACTTCCCATAAAGGAACGTACCGCGTCCAGTGATTTTTCAATGTCATTTTGGGCCATGGTCATTGTTGTTGCAAGAAAACCGGTTGTACCTGACTTGATCAGATTTTCTGATATGGTCTTCAGGGCTTCCTGTGTACCGTCCATGGTGTCTGAACCACCTGCACCGTGCACGTGAATATCAACAAATCCGGGACTGACATACCCTGTGTGCTCGATTATCTCGAGGCTCTCGCAGAGTGCACCTTCAGCCCTTTTTAACTCAAATGTCTCCTGGGGAATAATCTCCAGAATTCTTTCACCGAATACGAGGACATGATCTTCTATGATTTTACTTTCAAGTATAATTTTCGAACCCTTTATCGCTTTTATAGTATTCATATGACCTCCAAATTACTCTATCCAGCAACGCATGCTATCTCGATGTCGTCACTGGATAGAAGAATCTGGCGGGGACAAAGTCCCCAACCAAATTCCCCATATCCTATGCCCTATACGAGCATTTTTTTCATTTCTTCTGCAATCAGTTCTGCGTGTGTACCGACAACAACTTGCATGTTCTTTTTGTTAGGACGGATAACGCCTGCTGCGCCAAGACGCTTAAGCGGTGCATCGTCAACAATTGAACTGTCTTTCACTGTCAGTCTTAGACGTGTGATGCATGAGTCGATTTCAACGATGTTTGAATGGCCGCCTAGAAGATTGAAGTATTCAACAGCCACTGCCGCAACACCCTTGTCTGCAATTGCATTATCCACTTCATCAGCCATTTCTTCCATTCTACCAGGTGTTTCAATGTTGAACTTCTCGATCATGAACTTGAAGACAACATAGTAGATTGCTGAGAATACAAGACCTAGTGGAATCAGCATCAGACCCTTTGTAGCAAGGTGCATGTTGAGCATGTAGTCAATGAGACCCGCCGAGAAGCCAAAACCGTGAAGGATTCCAAGAAGCTGCGTAACTGCAAGTGCGATACCTGCCATTACAGCATGTACAAAGTATAGACCTGGTGCGATATAAACAAATAGGAATTCGATTGGTTCAGTAATACCCGTTAGGAATGATGTAAATGCGATTGAGAACAGCATACCGCCAACTGCTTTTCTATTTTCAGGCTTTGCAGCTCTGTACATTGCGAAACACGCAGCAGGAAGACCAAACATCATAACTGGGTACCAGCCTGCCATGTAAATGCCGGCAGTTGGATCGCCAGCGAAGTATCTCCAAAGGTCACCGTTTACAACTTCACCAGCAGCATTTGTGAATGAACCGAATGTAAACCAGAAAATTGAGTTAAGAACGTGGTGAAGACCTACTGGAATAAGAAGTCTGTTACCAAAGCCAAAGAAGAATGTACCGATTGGACCCGCTTGAATTGCTGCGTTACCAATTGTGTCGATACCTGTTTGAATTGCTGGCCACACATAACCGAAAACAATACCTACAACTACGGCTACGAACGATGTGATAATTGGAACAAAACGTTTTCCACCGAAGAAGCCAAGGAACTCAGGCAGCTTGATATCGTGATACTTGTTATAAAGCGTACCTGCGATAACACCCATGACCATACCGACCATGACACCTGTATTGATGTCTGGATTAATGACTTCATAAACATTCTTACACACAAGAACGCCGATTGCACCTGCCAGTGCCGCAGCACCGTGGTTGCCTTTTGCAAGACCAAGAGCGACACCAATACCGAACAGTAGATACAGATTGTCAAAGATACCAGCACCAGCCTTGAGCATGATGTCTGCAAGAAGACCTTCAATCCCAGGAACGCCAGCACCCAGTCTGAGCAGAATTGCCGCTGCAGGCATTACAGCGATTGGCAGCATTAGGGCTTTACCGACCTTTTGCAGCTTCCCAAATACGTTTTCCATAAATTTTCCCCTCCTAAAACATGAGTAGTAAGTAATTAAACTTTCAATAATTGCATTTCATTAAGCTTTTTATTTTTACGGCTGCGCGCATAGCCGCAATAATCATTTCATTTCCAAGGACAATTGAAAAAGGCATGAGCAAATAAACGGTCTAAACCGTTATAAGCTCATGCCTGATCGAATCAGTAACACGCCTTGAAGTCCTTACTAAGTAGCAGACTTCGACATTCTTCGTATTCTGTCAATGTGAATTGCCATGTATCCAAGTTCATCTTCTGGTACTATTACATCGAGCTCTTCCTCTATGAAGACCTTAACCTTGCCGGCAATCTTAAAGGAATCCTTGAATTCCTTTCTCAGCGTCTCCAGGAGCGGATTTTTCACTGTCTGCCCTTTTTCAACACGTTCAAGGCTACCACGCAGATGATGTATAAGTCTGCTGTAGGTCAAATCGCTTTCGATTTTGTAATCCAAATTGATTTCGATGATATTGACAAGCTCCTTAATGAGCCTTGTGCTTCTTAGAGAATCTTTGACATCTTTATGCTGTCTGGCTGCATTGAGGTGAAGGGCTATAAAGCCAACCTCGTCTTCGACAATTCGAACACCCGTTGTACGTTCTATGATTTCCTGCGCCGTAAGTCCGACGCTGTATTCTTCTTCGTATAAAGACTGTATTTCATGTAGAAACGGATTGTGTATTTCCATTCCTGCTTTGATCCGTTCAAGAGCGAAGCCTATATGGTCTGTGAGAACGATGTGAAGACGTGAGTTCAGCTCACCCAGTCTGCGTTCGGCCATAAGTATGATTTCTGTACACATGGATAGGATTGTCTCATCCATCTGTTCAACAAGCTCCATATAATCGCGTTTGAGCTTTTCATCATAAGTTATAAAGGATTTCTCAATGGATTCAGGCGGTATAGCTTTTTCCTGGCCAACCCTTGCCCCAAACCCTATGCCTTTCCCTACCAGGACGGCTTCAGCGCTATTTGTTACATTTTTTGCAAGAACGACATTGTTGTTCAGCACACGTATGATTTTGTAACGATTATTACTCATTTTTACACCTCTATTGCCACCTGTAAAATATAAAAAGGCATGAACAACTAAAGCTCGCGCTCAGTTAGGTTCATGCCTGATTTAACAGTAACACACCAAAAGTGATGGATTTGTAATTTGTACTTGCATATTAACACGCAGGAAAACCTTTGTCAATAGCAAAATATACATTTTTCCACCTAAAACAGCTTCGCGTCCACTTATTGAAACGCCCCATTTTTAAGGTGTTTCAACCATATTGTACCCTAATTCAAAGGCTTTAATATTCATATCAATAAATTTTTGCGGGACGTTGTCAGAAATGATATCATGCCATATGCTTTTTTCAATTGTTAAACACTTGGCCAGCATGCCCATGAGAATGGTGTTTGCCACTTTTACCGATCCAAGCTCAACCGCTGCAGCATTGGCATTGATATGAATGACTTCATGCGTCTGCTCCATACTTTCTATTATATTGTCCGGGTAAGCCTTCTTCTCAGCCATCACTGGCACGGGCGGCACAATTGCCGTATTCATGAAGACCTTGCCGGCTACATTGAGGGCACTTTCATACCGCAGTCCCTCAAGCGGCTCCAGGGCAAGGAGGAAATCTGCACCTTTCGGCGGAACGTTTGGCGAATGAATTTTTTCACCTATTCTGACAGACCCCCAAACCTTTCCCCCGCGCTGGGACAAGCCGACAACATCGTTGCTCTTTACGTCCAAACCCGCACGGAGTGCCACTTCACAGATTATTTTTGTCGCAAGTACAAGACCTTGACCGCCTACACCTGCAATGACTATGTTGGTTGTCATATTAAGCCTCCTCTTCAATGCGTTTGATTGCACCGACAGGACATACCTGAGCACACACTGAACAGCCGACGCACAGATCCTTATTGATTGATGACTTCAGTTTGTCGTAGCCTTCATATTCTTTCATGAGTATAGGTGGGCAGTTGGTTTTGACACAGCTTCTGCAACCTATGCATATGCTCGGATCGACATAGAAAGGTGTCTCCTTGATTTTGAAGTTGAGGGCACAAGGACGTGTTGTCATGACAATGGAAAAGCCTTCATGCTTGAGTGCATCTCCAATAACCTTCTTGGCGTTCTTGTAGTCAAACTGGTCAACAATCTGAATAGCATCAAAGCCCATACTCTCGAGAAGATCTTCTATCTTCACATCGAGATCGCCTGCGGCAGAATAGGCCTTCGTCGTTGCTGTCGGCTGACCGCCAGTCATTGCTGTAGTCCCATTGTTCAGAATAATAACTGTCATGTTCTGCGTCTCATCCATCTGATGGAGCATGTTGAGCATGCCTGTCATGCCGGAGTGGAAAAAAGTACCGTCACCAATGACACATGCAAGCGGCACTGAGTTGCCTGCCAGCTTGTTGGCCTTACTCATGCCCTTCATGATGCCTATGCTGGCCCCCATGCTTATGATGGAGCTCAGTCCGCTGAATGGTTCAAGATATGCCAGCGAGTAGCAGCCAATATCACCAATGACCCGCGCCTTATCTTTTTTAAGAATATCAAAGACAGGTCGGTGCGGACATCCTGAACAGAACATCGGAATTCGTGCTATGTCGGTCGTCGGTTCCTCAGTTCTATACTTATGTTCATTTATAATTTTGGCATTGAAGAGTCCATCTTCAATGTCCTCTGTATTCAACTCCCCTGTAAAGGAGAAGAAGCGCTTGCCTTCACATTGGATATTGTGTATTTTGAGTTCATTTTCAATGAAAGGTGTCATTTCTTCTATGACGATCACACGCTTATACTCACGTGAAAGTGCATGTAGCTTCTTGATTGGGAGCGGATAGACCATACCTAACTTGAAGACTGAAAAGTCCAGTCCCAGCTCCATGAAATTATAGTACATGAGGCCTGAAGTAACGATGAGAACATCCTTACTGCCCGACCTTGAAGGTGTATATGTATTGATTTCCATATCGTTGGCATATATGGTCAGCTCATCAATGCGTTTTTGCATGGCAAACTGGCGAACAAATGTGTTCGGCGGTATCATGCAAAAATTTTCAGGTGTATCGGGAAAGCCGCCTATTTCATGGTCTGTTCTTTCAGAGAGTTGAACAACAGACCGGCTATGGCATACACGGCTCGTCATTCTGACCATTGCCGGCGTTATGAATTTTTCACTGATATCAAGGGCGACTTTTGTGAAATCAAGGGCTTCCTGAGAATTGCCCGGATCAAATACAGGCATATTGGCAAACTTTGCAACACACCGATTGTCCTGTTCATTCTGAGAGGATGCCATACCTGGATCATCACCTGAAAGAAGGACAAAACCACCGCCTATTTTTGTCTGAGTGAATGTCATGAGCGGGTCTGCAGCAATATTCACCCCAACATGTTTCATGCTGACAAGTGTTCTGGCACCGGCAAAGGACGCACCGATTCCAACCTCCATCGCCACTTTCTCATTCACTGAAAACTCAGCATAGAGTTCTGTGTAATCCTTTTTTATACTTTCTACCACACCCACAGTTGGAGAACCCGGATAGCTTGCAGCTACATGCCCTCCAGCTTCATAAAAACCGCGACCTACTGCCTGATTGCCTGACATCACAACATTTTTTTTCATAACAAGGCCCCTTTCATGAATCAACACCATATATATATCCTTTCAAGGTAATTGTTAATCAATGACATGTGCCCACAATTATGAACCTTCTTTAACAGACTTGACGCATCGTCATAATTTTCATATTATTATTAAGTTAAGGAAGTGTACGAAAGGAGACAGCCATCGTGAAAGATGCTAATTACTGGATTGAGAAACTTGGAATGATTCCCCACCCCGAAGGTGGATACTACTACAGCTCATATACATCTGAACAATCTATGTTTCGCCACGATATTGCAGGCGTTTCCTCCTCAGAGCGCAAGCTTTGGTCAAGTATTTATCTGATGTTGACTGAAGACGACTTTACAGCCTTCCACCGCGTGCGTTCAGAAGAAGTCTGGTACTATCACTACGGCTCTTCTGTAAAAATCTATATGATTTCACCAGAGGGTGAACTGACAACAGCGGTGCTTGGACTCGACATTGAAAACGGCGAAAAAATGCAGGTGCGCGTTCCAAAAAATCATGTCATGGCAGCCGAGCGTACTTCCGAAGAATGTTCTATGATGGGAATCATGGTTTCGCCAGGCTTTGATTTTGACGATATCAAGATTTATGACTGCGATGAACTGACTCAGCTTTACCCTGCATATGAAGAGCTGATCAACAGACTCTGCATTCCGAGCTTTTACTAAATGAATGAATACAAAAATCCTGATTTACTATCAAATCAGGATTTTTTATTGCCCAGTATTCATTCTACTTTTTAAGTTAAATCACGATTTGCTTGCTGAATTGAATCACAATCCTGGTACCATTTTGACCGTCCGATTCTGCGAAGATATGGCCACTATGCTTTTCAACAATTTTTTTACATATTGAAAGACCGATTCCTGTTCCCTCATAGGATTCCCGCGAATGCAATCGTTTGAATATCACAAAGATCTCTTGCAGATGCTCAGGGGCTACACCTATACCATTATCAGAAATGGATATTTCCACATAGGACTCTGTTTCGAGTGAAGCGACCTTTACTATTGGTGATTTCTCAGAACGATATTTAAGCGCGTTGGCTATCAAATTCATGAAAAGCTGTTCTAAGCACCCCTTGTTCCCAGTGATTGTTGGCAGGTTTTCCCATTCAACCACGGCATTATTCTCATCAATCTGAAATTTCAAGGTATGATAAACATGATCTAATAGCGCGTTTAAATTCACCACATCATCCAGTTGATACTCCCCGCCCATTTTAGAATACATGAGCAGGTCCTGAATCAGCTGCTTCATGCGTTTTGCACCATCCACCGCATAAAAGATATACCGCTTTCCTTTTTCATCAACAAGATCTCCATATTTTCTTTCAATGATCTGCAAATAGCTGATAACCATTCGAAGGGGTTCCTGCAGGTCATGAGACGCTACAAAAACATATTGTCTCATCTCGTCTTCACGTTCATGTACCTGTCTTGCCATGGTATTGAAATCTTCCGACAAGGTGTCAATCTCCTTGAACATCGTCTTAGAATATGTCTCTACATGCTCATAGTCTCCATTTGCCATATGTTCTGTGGCCTTGGTCAGTGAGATTACAGGCTTAATAATCCAAGCAGATATGATATAGGCGGATAGCGCTATTTGTCCAACTAGAACTAGACTCGCAAGAATGAGCATCATATTGACCATTACATGCAGTCCGCTCATAGCCTCATTTTCGTTCTGCTGTGTAATAACATACCAGCCCAGCTCATCAATTGCATTGACAGATGCGATAACCCTGTCTCCGGTAAATGGGTCTACCATTGACTGTGGGCCATCGGCTTCATTTAGACTGCTTATGAAATCTGAATCGGAAAGAGACGCCAACTCCTCATTATTGGTGACTTCTGGTCTTCCCAGGACACTGCCGTTATCTGTAATCAGATAGACCATACCCGTACTCCCAAACTTCAGGGAAGTCATCATATTTGACACATTTTCCATAGATACACCTGCTCCAACCATGGTAAGGATCTTACCGTTTTGGTCCTTAACGGGTGTTGCAACAGGCAATAGATATTGGTGAACCACATGGCTTTGCATGACATCCCCAAAAACGGTGCTTTCCGTTTCCATCATGCGCTTGAAATAATCTCGGTATGCAAATCCTTCATAATAGGCCTCTTCAGTCATGCTAACCTGCATATCATAGGGTTCAAACATGATGGGTAAAGAGTCCACTGCCGTTTGTACAGCCAGCAAAGAAATATATGGATATTGGTCCTGTAAACTCTTAAAATAGGTACGCTGCTCAAGCATGGCACGTTGAGGAACACCTCTTGTTTCCACGCTAGACAGCTTGTACTCGCTTAGGTCCTTAAACATATCCAGTTGGCTTGTAACTTCAACAATCCCCTTCACATTCCACAAGAATTGTCTGATTTCTCCCGTTACACTATTTCCAATCATCTCATTTCTTGAATTGACTTCATCTACTATTTCCGAAGCCATAAAATCATATGAAGCGCCAACGATAATAGACAGTCCAACAACTATGATGCATGACATAATGATAATGAACTTTAATCTTGAGGACATCTACTCATTCCTTTCATGTGTATATGACTCTTATCAATACGGCTTCTTAACCAGCTTAAACCAGAAACGTTCTATGGATTGGACCATTTCAAGAAAACTGTCATAATCCACCGGTTTGTTCAAATAAGCGTTCGCATGTGCGCTATAAGCTTTCACAATATCCCTGTCCATACTTGATGTTGTCAGGATAATAACTGGAATCATAGCATATCTGGCATCAGATTTAATCTTTTCCAGCACTTCCAGACCACTGATTCCAGGTAAATTAATATCTAGAAGAATCAGATCCGGTCTGGCATTATCCGTGTAGTCCCCTTCATTGAAAACATAATCCAGCGCACTTTGTCCGTCTGTTACAACATTTAGCTTCGTCATGAGGCTACTTTCCTCAAACGCCATCAGGGTAAGCTCTACATCTCCTGGATTGTCTTCTACCAAAAGAATTTCAACATAGGCATTTCCATTCATTTTGTATCTCCTTTATGTCTGTCCGTTTATTAATTCCCAAAGCAGGTTGTTAAAGTATTGCAACATCAAAGTGTTGTCTACGACTGAATACCGAGGATCTATTGACTTTTTTTAGGGCGACTTCGTACTGTAATTCTTATAAGACCCTGTCCATTTTCTTCATGGTATCCGATTGTTCCCCCTAAGCCTCTTTCAACAATATCCTTGACTATGAAGAGTTCCATGCCTTCTTTACCTGTTTTAAAACCCTTTTCAGAAAATGGTTCAAATATATTCCCTGCAGCATCCGCCATCAAACCGTGTACGTGGTACTCTAAGAGCGTTGTAACACCAATGTTCAAATTCAGAGTTCCTTTGAAATGCGCCATATATGAACCTGGATACCGCAGTAAGTTATGTATAAGTACCCTAAAGAGCATCTCGTTCATAAGCAGGTCTTGCCTCTGATTTAAAGTATAAGTAATTTCAACCTTGTTTTCATCAGTCAGGTCTTTGATTTCTGAATCAAGTATTTGACGTACATCCACATGGCTAGGCTTAGCATGAAAGTGCTTCACATAAAAGAGTTTGGATATGATGCCCTGTATGGCGACTTGTGAGCTGGTCAATAGTTCAAGGTCACTTCGTTCAATCTGCCGATTGCCTTTTAAGTGGTCAATCAAATAAGATACGATTGTAATAACCTGCCCTACAGGTGTATTCAATCTGTGGGCAAAATTTTGCATAAGCAGTTTCATGGAATTCTGCCTGTTTATTTCTACAAGCTTTTGCTGATTTATTTTGAGTTCCTGCAATGAGGCTCCCAATTCATAATTGATATCTTGGAGTTCAAGACGCCTTTGTTGAGCCGATGACTCCAGCGCCTTACCTGTCTCAGAAATTTTGTCATATGCTTCCAGCAAATGGCCCCTCATTCTTTCAATACTTCTAGCGAGTGTGCCAATTTCTGTTGTATTATTCAAAAGCTTGCTGTCTATAGATGTTTTAAAATCCATATCGTATAACCTTCTGACATTAAGCATTAATTCCCGCACTGGTTTCTCTACAACCCTACCACTTATTATGACTAAAATAATAAAAATCATAATAAGAACTATGGACCCAAGAACAATATTGAATTTCGACGGATAAATTTCTTTGAAAAGATCATTCGAGAAATAGACAACGCCTGAATACCACCCATTGTATAACTGATAATACCCAAAATGTCTTCCTTCGCCCTTGTAGGAGTAAGTAAACGCACCAGTTGGAGCCTGCTGTAATTTCGCCACATAGCCTTCCACATCAGCGTCCTGCAGATCGAAAACATTGACAGAAGGATCAAACACTGGATGAACAAGAAAGTCGAAATTATCATTGAGCAGGTATCCAAATCGGGATGGAGATACATAGTTTGACTCAACCATTTCAACAATTGATGAAAACTTCAAGTCAACGCCGACGATGCCCACTGCTGTATCCCCTACAAACACAGGTACAGAATAGGTGATCATCTCTGCTTCCTGCTGCTGATCGTAGTATAAGTCTGACCACATCCCTCGTCCGCTTTCAAGTGGCCCATAGTACCAGACCAACTCACTTCTGTCCGTTTCAGTCATATAGCCTCTGCTTAGGGGTACATCAAACAAATCAAAATGATCACCATAGTTCGTTACAGTGATTTTGCTCATGCTTTGTGCTTTTCCAGTATCCAAAACAATATAAGCTGTATCATATTCCTCCAAGTCTTCCGATAATTCAATTAGGAAATCTTTCATCCCTTCAATGGATTTGTCAACAAACACCGATCGTTCAATTTCATTGTTCCAGACACTTTCTGGTATACGACTGGACACAGACATAGATAGGTGGTCCACACAAAACTCTATATTCTTCATGAGACTTTCTATACTGCTTCCTTGTGTCTTAGCAGTTTGCTCCAGTTGCAAAATCACGCTATTCTCAACGGATTTTGAATTTAAGTTGTAAGAAAAAACATTCATACTTAGGAGAACTGCAAGTAAGATTAAGCCGAAGGCGACACTGAAAAATGTGCTAATTCGTTTCAATGCGCACCTCCATTCCGTGGAATTTTGAAAGACAAAACAAAATGATCACTCTCTTTCAGTGCAACGCTTCCCTCGAATCCACGTTCAACAATATCCTTTATGACATACATCTCAATAAACTGTATATAGTCGTTTTCACCCGGTCCTAGTTCAAAGAGCATTTTTCTATCAACATGCTTTATTGTAAAATCATCGTATACTATTTGAATAAAGTCTTCCGTTTCACTAATATCAAAGCCTAATTGCACTTCATTTTCCACATTCTGTTCTAATGAATATTCCAGCAGACTCTTGATGAGCTCTTCAAACAAGGCAGCATAGATATACATGTTTTTTAAATGAATTCTGCAGTCAATATCCAGCTTTCTTTTCGCATACTTCATTTGAACAATCATAACCACTTTATTTATGACGGTTTCAATATCAATGGTGTTTTTTTCGTTTCTGCCCTGTAATTCATATAGTTTTATAAGCGTTTGAACGATATAGGAAATTTTTCTGTGATTATCTTCTATGTATTGAAGAGCATTGATGATGTCTGCAGTTTCCATTGCGTCGAACTCATTAACCAGAAAATTTGTCATTTCCAAGGATGCAAGCGCAGGATCGATTAATCGTTCAGACAGGTTCTGCAACAAAATCCGCATGGATTTATGTCTTGCTTTATCTAAAACCTCTAGCTCTTGTTTTTTTATGGTAGCCAAGGACTCCTCAAGCAGTCTCTTTTTCTTCTCCAAGTCCCGAGTCCTATTGTAGATTTCCTGTTCTAGGTTATTGTTGTCAAACTCAATTTTTCGAAAGGCTTTATTCAGTTTCTCTTGCAAATCCGATATGGCATTCGCAAGTTCACCAGCCTCATTCTTGTTTTCTTTCAAACTTTCAGGCACTGACTTTGAAAACACTGCGATTTCATCCATTTCATGGGCCAAAATCAATAGAGGCGTGGTTATCTTTCCACCGATATACCAGGCAACACCAATGAAGAACAGTCCAATGAGTGAAATCACACTGACAAGCGTGCCGATTGTGGCTTTTAATGGTTTAAACAGCGCCTCATAGGGTGGGAATACTATAATGGTCCACCCATTTTCAAGCTTGTAAAAGCTTAGAATTTTATTAATGCCTTGGTCTGTGTATTCTACTGTTCCAACGTCATTCATATCTAAAACATCTATTAAAAATTCAAGCTTTCCCTCAGCCACTTCATCAATACCGTCTTCTATTCCATAATAAGGATGCACAATGAAATGCTTATCTTCATTTATGAGTTGGGCATAACCTGTCTTATAGACATCTATTGATGACACATCTTCCTTAAAGGCTTCATACAAAATAGACATACTCATGTTTCCATATGCCTGGGCGCTTCTAAAAGGATAATAATAAGTGATGACATATTGACCGGTAATAGTATCTAAATATGGAAGGGACCAATATGGCTCTAAAATGACATTCATATCTGCAGTGCCTTTACCGTGTCCTTGAGAATGCACAGCTTCATTTTCCTTTATGGTTACACGATCTACAGAATCCTTAAAAGAAATTCGTGCACTGGAATACTGATTCCCATCACGGATGGTGAAGTCCATAAATACAACCTGGCTTTGAATATCGTTCATAATTACTTTTTCATCAATATTTTTGAGATAAGAGAGTGTGCCATCACGAGATTGTCGAACCTTTAAGTCTGACATTTCAAAGGCCGCCAAATGTGCTAAAACAGAAGTTTGCGACTCTATTTCCGCCATCATATTCTCAATTTTTACACCCTCAAAACAGCCATTTCCTCAGATGTCTCAATAATTTCAGATTTCAGCAATCTGATGTCATGAAATGACATCAGAACACCTAGAATAATTATGGCTGATAACACAAATATTACTCCGATTCCTGAGTAAACCACCCTGATACTTTTCATGAGAACCCCTTCGATGATACTTGTAAACTTTAAAAGTCATAGCGATTTATATATTCATAAACATAGGCGTAATGAAAATCATTAAGACGTTGAACACCGCGTGAATCAAGGCAACGATTTCAAAGCCGTATTTCCTGTAGAGTATGCCCAATATGATCCCAAAAGGAAAAATCTGAGCGAGCTTGACCCATTCCGGGGTCAAGATTCCAACGTGACCAACACTCCAAAAGAAGCTCGATACAAGCACTGCATAGATGGCTGCGTAAGGCTTGCCTCTGAAAATCCATTCCACGAAATTCTGTACGGCGTGTCTGAAAAAGATTTCTTCACTGATTGCCAGTTTTGCAAAAACGATAATCATTAGAAGCGCGTTCGTTTCAACTTCATCTTCAGCAAAGGCCGACTCTCTTAGGTTTTGCACCAGTTCCGAGGCTTGCGGTTTTGCGTACTTGAAGAGCAGAACCGTGTATATGGCTGCAGCTGCCACACATAGGAGGGCGATGGTGTCCGCTTTAAACCACCACCTGCGGTCTGTGTTGTCTGCAGTTTCAGTCTTGTAGGACTCAATTTCAAGAAAAGGCGGATGGGCAAATGTTGTAAAAAGCATTTTCCCGACCTGGGTCTTGTAATCATGGATATGTGTGTGGTCTTCCCCAGAGGTGTCTTTAGAAAAGGGATACCAGGAAAGACGCTTCCAAAATACCGCGCCAGGCAGCTCAAGTCTGTGTGCATAGCGGCTGCCCACTGACAAGTACATGTAAAGAAGCGGCAGCTGAAGAATGACGCCGAGCATGCCTTTTAGGAAAAGGTCAAAATCACTGTCAATCCAGAGGACCCAAAGTGATGAGACCAGACTCATCAGAAACAGCCCCAGACTGTATTTGAACGACAGTCCTGAGAAGCGCCAGGTAATATGCCTGTTCTGCATGAAATCAACGATAATCAACGTTCCGAAAATAATCGAGAGAGATGTATAAACGATTGCTAGTGGGAGCATGTCTACCTCCTTTTGTGTCTTTAATCCTATTTTACCCAGCTCTGCGGCAAAACAGACACAAAGCTCTAAGACCAATGGATATAATATGACACGCCTCCATGATTCGATATCGATTGAACAGAATCATATTTTATTCTAAACAGACTTATTTTAGTGAGTAAATTATGTCTGTTTACATCTATCACAAATCCAGCAATACCATAAAATCACACATTTGCAGAATTTGTCGAATATATTTGTATTTCGAAATCCTTGATTTAAGGCATGAATTTTGCGTTATAATATAGATAGGCGGTTTTATATTTTTTAAAACACGGCCAGGGATATATGGCAAGCGGACAATGCATTTGCAGTATGTCGCTACCCCCTTGGCACAGAAGTGACCATAAACCAAAGGACATCACGAAAGGTGTGAACAAGTTGGTATATATTTTTTTAGCAGAGGGCTTCGAAGAAATTGAAGCGATCGCAGTCATCGACATTTTAAGACGCGCGGGTGTAACTGTAAGGACCGTTTCCATTTCTGATTCCTTAAATGTCAGAGCAGCCCATGAAATTACCGTAATAGCAGACATCATGCTTTCTGATGTTGACTTGAAAAAGGCTGACATGCTCATTCTTCCAGGCGGCATGCCCGGAACAAGAAATCTTGGAAACTCGGACAGACTCATCAAACTGCTTCAGGCAGCAGAATGTGAAGATATTTATATTGCAGCAATCTGCGCCGCACCGACAGTTCTTGCAAAAGCAGGACTCCTTGAAAACAAACGCGTCATCTGTTATCCAGGCTTTGAAAGTGAGCTTGAAGGTGCACGCATCACCAATGAGCTCGTGGTACGAGACGGTAAGCTGATTACCTCAAAAGGTCCTGGAACGGCAATGCTTTTTGGCTACGCACTTGTCGATATCCTCAAAGGCAACCTCGAGTCAGACACCCTGAGAACAGCCATGATTTTCGACTGGTGGGAAAAATAAAAATATAAGCCCTATCGTCTGGTTAACCAAACGATAGGGCTTTTCTATTCCTAATTCTATACCTTATTCTATTCTTTTGGCTCGTCATGCACTTTCTTAAGCGCTTCAAGATGTTGACCTATACGCTTTTCGTAGCCATTTTCCGTCGGTTTGTAATAAACTGTACGCTTTAACTCGTCTGGCAGATATTGCTGAGGGACATAGTTCATATCGTAGTCGTGCGGATACTTGTAGGTATAGTCACCCCAGTCTTCCCGCTTCTTGCTCATACCAAGACTTGTACCGTCCTTCAAATAGTAAGGCACTTGACCAATATCCGTTGACTCCACATCCTGAAGAGCTGCATTAATGCCCTTATAGGCCGCATTTGATTTTGGTGCGCTGGCCACATAGGCAGCTGCCTGCCCGAGGATAATTCTACCTTCCGGCATGCCAATCATATTGACAGCCTGGGCAGCACAAGTGGCTACGACAAGTGCATTGGGATCCGCGTTGCCCACATCTTCAGCTGCGGCAATAACGATTCGCCTTGCAATGAATTTGGGATCTTCTCCACCGTGGATCATACGTGCCAAATAATGCAGCGCCGCGTCCGGGTCGGAGCCTCGCATAGATTTGATAAAGGCAGAAATGACATCATAATGGCTGTCTCCGGCTTTATCGTAGAGGTATCCCTTACGCTGAACGCACTCCTTCAAATCATCTACGGTGATGTTGAGAACGCCAGCTACTTTTTTTGTTGACAGAACCGCCAGCTCCACAGCATTCAGTGCTTTTCTGGCGTCGCCTGCTGAAACCTGCGCAATGAAATCAAGTGCATCTTCATCTATTGTAACGCCCAGCATGCCCAGTCCACGTTCGCTGTTGTCGACTGCACGTTTCACAATATACTTGATTTCTGCTGTAGTCAGCCTTTCAAGCCTGAAAATCATAGACCTTGAAATCAGGGCGTTATTCACCTCGTAATAGGGATTCTCAGTTGTGGCGCCGATGAGTATGATGGTGCCCTTTTCCACATGAGGCAGGAGCGCATCCTGCTGGGCCTTATTGAACCTGTGGATTTCATCAAGGAAAAGGATGGTTCTTTGCTGGTACATGCCCAGATTGCCCTCGGCGAGTTCAACCACACGTCTAAGGTCCTTGACACCCGATGTAACCGCATTTAAGGACTCAAACGCAGATTTGGTCGTATTGGCAATGACGCGCGCTATACTCGTCTTTCCCGTCCCTGGTGGTCCATAAAATATGATTGAGCTTATTTTATCTGCTTTAATAAGTCTGTTCAGCAGTTTTCCCTCTGAAAGAATATGGGTCTGACCGACAAATTCATCCAGTGTTTTGGGCTTCATGCGTTCCGCAAGCGGTGCATCCTGCTTCAGACTCTCTTCTTTTATCACATCAAACAAATCCATAATGTGCTCCTTTGCATACGAACGTACATTCGCACTCATTATATCAAAAAAGAAATGCCGAAGCAATCAGACGATTGCCGCGACATCCTTAATTATAACAGTTCTCATTATTTTTTGCTTACCTTTTTACGCATCAGCTTCTCGAACTCTGGAAATTGGGCGTTCGATACATGCAGCTGGATTCTCGGCGTGTTTCCAACCATGAGCCACACGTCTTTAGCGTCTTCAAATTCATCGGAATCTGAAACCTCATAGTCAGAGATTCCTTCAAAGAATATAAAGCCGGTTTTGTGGACAATGCCCTTGTCATAAACGGCAATGAGTTTTCTTTCATCCACTCTGCGCATGTAGAGAAACATGATGCCTGCAATGATAACAATGACCAGGGTCTCCACAAGTGATTGAACATTCTTGAGTCCCATCCAGCCCATGAACAGTGCCATGACACCGAGAAGAATTTTCGTGTTCTTAGCGGACTTTCTCTTAAAAAAAGGAATTCGCACCATGTCAAATGTTAGGTCCAGCAGAAGCTTCATGTCATCCGCGCCTCTTCTACGGCTTCTGGCAACACGTTCTCTGAGTATAAGCAGCATTGCCATGACCATGCCCATATTGACCGTTGTCATACTTAAGCTTTCAAAATCCATAATTTCACCTCTTCATTTACAGATTCATTATAGCATACAAGACCCTTGAATATCTTTACCTAAGCACAGGTTATTTTGACTGATTCTCAAGGATCCACCGCCTCTTTTGGCAGTCGGTCTCGTATTCCTCAAATCCGAGCTTTTCAAGTAAGAAAGCTGAAGCCTCATTTTCCTTATGACACTTTGCAAACAGAACGGTCCCATCAACCGTTTCGATTCTGTCAATGGCAGCACAAACGGCTTCATAGCCTATGCCAGACTCTCTCTGACTGGCATGTATCCAGTACTCAAGCTCGTGCCCATTTATGAAAACTACAGCCCCAACGGCTTCTTCTGTTTCCTTCAGTTCAATGATTCGAGTACAGCGCAGGGTATGTCTTTCTAAAGACATATGGTCGATTACCCAACGCCGTGCCCCCTGCAGACTCATGTTCGCGTCAATATCGTCTACAAACCTGCCTATGGTCTCGTCCCGACTCAGCGCCTTGATCAGCCTCCAGTCACCAGGTCTGATTTCTCTCAATATGAGGCGGTCTGTTTCAAACGCCGACGGAAGAAGGCGCCCCTCATCATTTATCAGCTTTGACATTGCGAGTTCAAGCTTTCTATCATAGAGGTATATGAGCTGGTCACATAGTAGGGCAAAGCCAAGTCCTAAGACAAATACTTTTATAAGCATCAGCCAGCCTGTGTCCTCTGTCATCGGACTTTCATCCATCATCCAGACGCCCATGGAAAAAAAGGCGCCGTAAAGCCACGCATTTCGTTTATAGAACAGGCGCTGCAGTTTATCTGTATATTTTTCTGGCATGTAATCAGCCCCATTCATGATATTGACGGCACTTACCGCTAAGTACATTCTATTGAAATACCATCTAAAAGAAAAGGCTTAAGTAGAAGAAAAGCCTCCATGACACATGGTATATGTCATGGAGGCCTGATTCATTTTTAAATTTTGTTTCCTTATCTCTAATGAATTATCCTACGTTCATTTCAAGATATTTCTGGAAGCATGTTGTAATGTGGTTTGAGTTCTTCTCTCCACGTACAATGGATTTTGCAGCTTCATAATCATTCATGACTGCGTTCTGAAGAAGCGCTTTGCCGCTTTCTGTTTCAAAACCGTCCTGAAGCAGCACACGTGATCCGCAAACTGGCCAGTATGCCGCACATGTCGATTTCGCAAATCCCAGATAGTCTGGAATATTCTTCTCGATTGACTCGAAAATCTGTGCAGCTGTTTCATACGTAGAGTGACCGTCAAAGATGTTCATCAGGTTCTGGAACATTTCCCAGTTCTGATATCCTGTAACCGGTTCTACAGCCTTGTTGACCGTTTGAATGCGACGGTCCAGTGATGTTACTGTACCTTCAGACTCAGAAAGGATTGTCGCTGGAAGAACCACATCTGCAGATTTTGCCGCTTCTGTCAGGTGTGTGTCCTGAACCATTACAAATTCAAGTCCCTTAAGAACCTCAGGATCAACATTCTCGCCTACAACCAGAAGACCTTTCAGTCTTCCTTCAGCAATACCCGCTGCGATTCTACCTGCATCTGGCTTAACACCCAGATCAGCAAGACCTTGGGCATTTGCATTTGCCTTAAGGGCAACAATACCGTTTCTTGGCGAACCGATATGTCCTGTTAGAACTGCGATTGCAGCAATAAGTGCCTGATTTCTCGTGTCTACTTCAGACTCGTCAAAGATAATCATTGCCTTAGGTGCATGCAGGTAAGCATGTGCAATCTTCGTGATTTCATCTGTGATTTGTGCATCTGCAACATAGGTCTTGAAGGATTCAAAGCCTTCAATCGCATTGGCTGGAATATTTGAGTCCAGCGCGATGATGTACTTGGCTACGCCCTTGAGCACCTCGTTGAGATCTTCTTTAGATGTTCTGATATTCTCTTCTGCCCACTCATCGATTTTAGAATCTGCAAGTGAGATGGCATGCAGTGTTCCACCATTTTTCAGACACTTTCTAACCTTCAGACCTGCAATGGTATGGTCTTCCATCATTTGAGACCCAATCGAAAGAACGAATGGCGTATGATGGATTTCTGAAAGCAGGTTCGTGGATGCGTTAACGCCCAGAACCCTTTCAAGACCGGACTCCACCGCGTTCGCACTGTAAACATGCGTCGTGTCAAGCTTCACATTTGCAAATGACTTCAGCATGTATATATCTTCATTGGTGTAACGGTCAGAAACCGCAACGCCGATTGAATTTCTTCCGTAAAGCAGGTTCAGGGACTGTGCACGTCGTGCTATGAACTGGAAGGCTTCATCGTAGCTGACCTCAACCAGCTTGCCGTCCTTACGAATCATTGGAGAATGCAGGCGTGTGCCCTTTTCAACAACATCAAATCCGAACTTGCCCTTTGCACAAAGTAGACCTTCACTTGTTTCATCTGATTGAACAGGAAGTGCTCTCAGAAGCATGTTTCCTTTTGATTCAAGTTCAATTCTACAGCCTACGTTACAGTGGCTGCAGACCGTTTCTGTAAGTTCAGCCTGAAGCGGAACCGCTTTTTCTATAGGCAGCTTTTCTTGAAGGGCACCTGTTGGGCAGACACCGATACACTGGCCACAAGAAACACAATCCGTTTCCATGAGTTTTTCACCGAATGCCGGCTTAACACTTGTTTCAAAACCACGACCTACAAGGCCAAGTGCCGAGTTATCCATGACTTCTTCACAGATACGTACACACATACCGCAAAGGATACACTTGTTTTCATCTTTCATAATGAAAGGATGACTATAGTCCTTGCAGTATGTTGGCTGAATATGAACAATACGCTCAGGTTCAACAGCATAGTCATTGGCCTGCTTGTAAAGATCACATTCATGAACATCGCCGCAGCCGCACTCCAAACATCTCGAAGCTTCACATTTTGCCTCTTCTGCCGAGTAGCCGTAAACGACCTCATCGAAGTTTTTCTTTCTCAGTTCAGGGTTTTCGTGCTTCATATGAACCGCTTGCGCTTTTTCAACGTGGGCATAATCAGCAGGTGTGATATCTGTCTGCTTAACAATGTAAGGCTCACGGTACTCTGCGTACTCGCCATCCAGATAGGCGTCTATGATTCTAGCAGCGTTTTTGCCGTCCGCAATCGCTTCAATAGCAATGCTCGCGCCATTGTTCGTACAGTCGCCGCCGGCGAAAACACCTTGCAGATTTGTTCTGTAAGTTGTTTCTTCCGAATCGATATTGCCCCATGAATTCACAAGGATATCTTCAAAGCCTTCAATGGCGATTTGCTGACCAATTGACATGATGACTGAGTCAACCTCGATTGTCTCAAACTCACCCTCAAGCGCCTTAACCTTTGAACGACCACTTGCATCCGTACTAATAACCTCCATTTTTTGAAGGACAATTTTTGAAACATTGCCTTCGCCGTCATCTGAAATCTCTACAGGATTTCGAAGGAATCTGAAGTCTACGCCTTCTTCTTCCGCCTCTTCGATTTCTACGTCAACAGCAGGCATGTCATTTTTAGTTCTACGGTAGATCGCATATACTTCCTTGGCACCCAGGCGGATTGCAGTACGGCATGCGTCCATTGCAGTATTACCGCCACCGATTACAGCGATACGCTCGCCCACTCGGATTGGCTTGTTAACGGCAAACTTGTTGAGGAACTCAATACCACCGTAAACACGCTTCAAATCTACACCAGGTACTCTCAGCATTGAACTCTTCCACGCACCGATTGCCACGTAAACCGCGTCAAACTGCTCGCGAATATGCTCAAGTGTAATGTCAGCACCAATTCTGATGTTTGGCAGCAGCTTTACACCCATTTGCTTTATAATATTGATTTCTGACAGAAGAACATCCTTTGGAAGTCTGTATAGCGGAATACCATACTTCAGCATACCGCCGAACTCTGGCATCGCTTCATATACAACCACATCGTGTCCCATTTTTCTCAAATAGTACGCACTTGAAAGACCAGATGGACCACCGCCGATAACCGCAACACGCTTGCCTGTCGCTGGAGCGATTTCTGGAATGTAAGGGTGCTTCTTGTTCAGGTCCATATCTGCAGCGTAACGCTTTAGCCATGCAATGTTGACACTATCGTCGACAATCCCTCTTCTACATGCTGTCTGGCATGGATGCGGACAGACACGGCCTATGGATGCAGGCAGGGGCAGCTCTTCCTTGATCAGCTTGAGCGCTTCTTCAGTCGCACCGTTTGCAATAAGACCAACATAACCCTGCACGTCTACATGCGAAGGACAACCAATGGTACATGGCGCCTTACAGTCACCTCTATGATTTGTAAGAAGCAGTTCAAGCGTCGTTTTTCTTGACTCTCTGATACGGTCAGAATACGTTCTGACAATCATGCCGTCCTGAATCTGTGTCGAACAGGCTCTGAAAAGTCTTGGGCTTCCTTCAACTTCAACGACGCACATACCGCACGAACCGAAGTTTTCCAGCTTATCGTCCTGACAGAGTGTCGGGATGTCGATATTATTCTCTCTTGCTACTTCAAGTATTGTATAACCACGATGGGCAAGTATCTCTTTTCCGTCTATGTTTACTCTAATTCTTGACATTATATCCTCCTGTTAACCCTTGTAAATCGCATCGAATTTACACTTAGTAAGACAAATTCCGCATTTGACACATTTATCCTGGTCAATGGTATGCGCTTGTTTTACTTCGCCGGAGATTGCATCAGCAGGACATGCACGCTTACAAGCAGTACAGCCGATACACTTGTCCGCAAGCACGGTATACGATATCAGTTCAGTACATTGTCCAGCAGGACATTGCTTGTCATTGATATGTGCCTCGTATTCGTGTCGGAAATATTTGAGCGTTGTGAGTACAGGATTTGGCGCTGTCTGACCTAGGCCGCACAGTGCGCCTTCTTTGATTTTATAGCTTAGCTCTTCAAGAAGGTCCAAATCTGATGGTACGCCTTCACCTTTTGTGATGCGTGTCAGTATTTCAAGCATACGCTTTGTACCAACTCGACAGTAAGTACATTTGCCACAGGATTCCTTGCATGTGAAGTCAAGGAAGAATCTTGCCATTTCAACCATGCAAGTGTCTTCATCCATAACAACCATACCGCCGGAACCAACAATGGCACCTGTTTGATTGATTGACTCATAATCGATTGGCGTGTCAAGCAGACTTCCCGGTATACAGCCGCCAGAAGGACCGCCAAGCTGTACAGCTTTAAAAGGCTTGTCTCCCTTGATGCCGCCACCGATATCAAAGATGGTTTCTCTCAGTGTCATACCCATTGGTATTTCCACAAGGCCACCCTTTTTAACCTTACCTGTAAGCGCAAAGACCTTTGTTCCTCTGCTGCGCTCAGTTCCAAGGCTTGAAAATGCATCTGAGCCATTTTGAATAATCCATGGCACATTTGCAAGTGTTTCAACGTTATTGATGTTTGTCGGTTTGCCCCAGAAACCTTTTTCCGCTGGGAATGGCGGTTTAAGTCTAGGCATGCCACGCTCGCCTTCAAGCGATGCGATAAGGGCAGTCTCTTCACCACAGACGAATGCGCCCGCTCCTGCTTTAATACGCAGTTCGAAGTTTTGTGACTCAATTCCGAAAATGTTCTTTCCAAGGTAACCGCGTTCCTGAGCCTGGTCTATTGCAAGCTGAAGACGCTCGATTGCCAGAGGATACTCGGCACGTACATATACCACGCCTTGTGTTGCGCCGATTGCAAATCCTGCAATCATCATCCCCTCGATCAGACTATGCGGGTCACCTTCCAGTACGGAACGGTCCATGAAGGCACCTGGATCGCCTTCGTCGGCATTACAGACAATGTATTTTTCTTCTGAAACGTTGTTCAGGGCGGCATTCCACTTGAACCACGTCGGGAAACCTGCACCACCACGGCCTCTTAGACCAGAATCCTTGATTGTTGCAATAACACTCTTTGGTGAACCGTCGCGGATGACCTTTTGAATGGCCTCATAACCGCCTGCTTCAATATAGTCATCAATCGACTCAGGATTGATTTTACCGTAATTGCGCATTACAATACGATGCTGAGCGTCCAGTACAGCCTCGTCCTCAGCGCTCAGCAGTTTTCCTGCCATATCAGTTTCTTCTTTTATAAGAGCCGTAGCATCTGCGATGTCAACCTTGACATAGCGCTTAAATGTGCCATCCTTGTATACGTCTACAATTGGCTCCAGATGACACATGCCGATACATCCGGTCTGTTCCAGCTGAACCGTCACACCAGCAGCATCAATTGCCTGCTGAAGGGCGTCAAGGACTTTCCCTGCACCTGCTGCCAGTCCACAGCTTCCAGTTCCTACAACTATTTTCATTGGGATACCTCCTGTGCTTCAGCTCTCAGGGCCTTTAGTATCTCTTTTGTTTTTTCCGGTGTCAGATTGGCGTACGTCTCGCTTCCGATCATCATGACCGGTGCCAGAGAACAGCAGCCCAGACAGGCAACATTATTAAATGTAAAAAGATTGTCCGGTGTTGTCTCACCATCTTCAATTTCCAGTTCTTCAACGATTGCACGCTCAATGCCTGCTGAACCGTTAACATGGCATGCAGTTCCCTGGCACAGCATGATCAGGTTTTCGCCTACTGGCTCAAGTCTGAACTGTGTGTAGAATGTCGCAACACCATAAACTTTAGAAGATTTAACGCCTGTAACTTCAGAAATATATTCCATAACCGGCTTCGGCAGATATCCATATATACTTTGTGCTTTTTGCAGGATTGTGATAAGACTTCCTCTCGTATCGGCATACTTATCAAGTGTATCCTGCAGCTTGGAGATATCAAACCCACCTGCAATTTGATTGGTGCCGCAACTACAACAACTTTGCATTTTGCCCCTCCTATTATTTCATTTTTCTGAATATTTAAACAATATAGCACTTTGCATCTATCTTTCTCTAATTTATATGTAGATAAATGACTAACGGATTTGACGCAATTTTTATGGAATCACAGCTATTCCATAGTAGATGTTTTATGAATTATTATACAGGATTTACTATGCCTATGTCATAGTTAGGGACCCGGTTTATCAAATTTATATAATGCTACTAAGTTTAGTATTGAAATTTCATTGTGCAAACGTTTGCTCAACAATGCAAAACAAGATAATTTTGCATGGGCTTGTTACAATTGCACAAGTGTATGTTACTCATTTCACAATCTTATTTTGAAATTTAGGCATAAATTAACAAAACTCAGGCCATTTAACTCGCCGTGGCCTGAGTTTTGTTAATTTCTCCCCTGTATTTTCACTTATATGCCTGCATACACGTGTCAAAAAGTTCTCGATTATTCATGTCATATCCCAGCAGGGCGTCTTGCAAAACAAAAGTACTTCGATAAAATCTTGCACGATTTATATAATTTGCTGCATCTGGATAGGTCTCTGAAACTATGTCAATGAAGCCTTCACCGTATCCCAAATCCCCCATTAAAGATGCAATATCCACAGCCGGATCATCTATGCCCGCCTCGCTGAAATCAATAATTCCAGATATATTGTCTCCGACGTGCAGAATGTTGGTTGGTCCCAGATCACCGTGCACCAGTGTTTTCTTAAATGTGAAGTTGTTCGGGTCATTCAGAAACATATCAAAGACCCGGTCGATTCTTTCTCTGGCATCCTGACGCATGGATGGATACAGCTTCTTTTTCATTTCGTTGTAAAAACCAAGCCACTTCATGCGCGAGTCTACAGTTTCAATGTCAAGTGATACAAAATTATCAATCGGAATGCTGTGTAACTCCTTTAAAAATGTTCCTAGCTGTGCTGCAAGGCGTTCATGATTGTCAATTTGAAGAAAGGACTGCCTAAATAGCGGTTTTCCAGGTATGAGCCTGTAGGCAATATAGATATCAGCAACAGATTCCCCTTCCAGATTCGAATACTCTGGATAAGGAACCGGAAGACTGATGTATTGCCCTAGCGCCCTGAGCAAATGATACTCCTTGGCTATGCGCTCCGCCTCTTCACTATACTTTGGAAATCTGTAAATCCACTCATGATTTACCGTAACAATTGTATTATGAATGCCACTGTCGTTCACAGCAAGACTGTCCACATCAATAACAGGGGTCAGCTTTTCAATTTTCTTCTTCCATTTAGATAGTTTTCTCATATTCCCCTCCCCGCTCACCTACATTTTCCATATGTCTATCTATAATATATCCAGTTTGCCATGGAATCTCACAGGGAAATGGAATTTATGAAGGTCAGCCAAAGGGTCTTTTTCGCACAGAAAAACACCGGGGAGAAACCGGCGTTTTTCATAAGAGGATACGCTGAAAATTATATTGCATTCATAGTTTTAATATGAATCGACATGCTCAATTGAAACTTACGAAGCGCTCTTTGCACCTTCCATAACGAAACCTGAGTAAGATGGTGAACCATGCTCTTCCATGTCAAGACCAAGAAGCTCTTCATTGTGCTTAACACGCAGACCAACTGTTTTGTGCAGTGTAATGAACAGAATACCTGTTGTACCAATTGTCCATGCAGCTACTGCCACAACACCGATTGCCTGTACAGCAAGTGCAGCTGCACTGCCTGTGTAAAGAAGACCAGCAGATGTGTCAAACAGACCTACTGCAAGTGTACCGAAAGCACCACATACACCGTGTACGCCAATAGCGCCAACTGGATCGTCTACCTTCAGCTTATTTTCAATGAAGCTGATTGCAACTGGAAGAAGAATACCAGCCATAAGGCCGATTGCGATTGCGCCCAGTGGAGAGACAACGTCACATCCAGCTGTGATACCAACAAGACCAGCAAGTGCACCATTCAGTGTCAGACCAACATCTGGCTTGCCTTTTTTAAGCCAAGCATAAATCATACTTGCCACTGCACCAGCAGATGCAGCCAGGTTAGTCGTTACGAATACGTTAGCGATTAGGGTAGGATCTTCAACACCTAGGCTAGAGCCTGCGTTGAAACCGAACCATCCAAACCATAGGATGAATACGCCCAGTGCGCCGATAATAAGGTTATGACCTTGAATTTCCTTAGCTTTTCCGTGTGCATCGTATTTACCAATACGAGGACCGAGAACCGCTGCGCCCATTAGTGCTGCCCAGCCGCCTACAGAGTGAACTACTGTTGAACCTGCGAAGTCATGGAAACCTAGTTCTGACAGGAATCCGCCGCCCCAAGCCCAGTGACCGACTACTGGATATACCAGACCACTGATAATAATACTATAAATTAGATAAGAGCTGAATTTAGTTCTTTCTGACATCGCGCCAGAAACGATCGTCGCTGCTGTTGCACAGAATACTGTCTGGAAAATCAGAAATGCTGTAAATGGAATAGATAAACCTAAGAATGAAAACGCATCAGCATTTGATGGTGCATAGCTTCCGATAAAACCAGCAATATCTTCACCGAACATAATTGGAAAACCAATTAGGAAGAAAACAAGAGAACCAGCTGCAAAGTCCATAAGATTTTTCATAATAATGTTTGAAGCGTTTTTCGCTCGTGTAAATCCTGTTTCCACCATAGCGAATCCTGCTTGCATGAAAAAGACTAAAGCTGTAGCAACGAGTACCCATACCGTGTTAAGATTAAAAATTAAATCCATAAATATACACCCCTCTTTTTAAACATACACTCAACAAAGACCTATGCGCGCAAACAAGAAAACGCCTGCAATCTGGAGCCCCAGCTCCTTCATCACAGACGTCATTGTCTAGATCATTTATTTAACTTAGGTTAATTATACACTCAACAGTTTTTTATGCAATACCTTTTTTGCGGAAAGCGTTATCCAAATTTTCTGTCTTTTTCAAGAGGCGTCATGTGTGCGAAGTCCTTCTTCATCATGACCAGTGCAAATCCAATACTGACAGCGTCTGAAATGGGCATTGCAGCGAAGAGTCCCATAATGCCGAAATATCTTGGAAGCACATAAATCAAAGGAATAAGAACGACCACCTGCTTCAGCAAATTTAAACCGATGGCCTGTTTGGGTTTTCCAAGTGCGGTGAAATAGGCCACCGCCAAATGATGTACCCCGTAGAGGGGAAACAGGAAAGTCGTCATCATGAGTACACCGACAAAAACATGTATGGCCTCTGCACCCATTCCAAAGAGATAGGCAAAAGGAACTCGAAACATCACGATTACGGATAAGAGAACCAGACCAAGTCCAAAATTCCACCGCATTGAAATCACAACAGCTTCCTTGACCCTTTCAAAGGATTTAAAACCATAGCTTTGGCCTGCAATGGGTTTAAAAGCCATACTGACCGCTGCAATCGGTGCAATCATCAACCTGAAAATTCTCTGGGTTGCGCCAAAGGCTGCAATATAGGTTTCACTCCCATACTCTCCAGCCTTGATATTGATGAGAATCATCGCAATACTCACCCCTACCTGCCTGATGAATGATCCAAAGCCCAGAAGGATGATTTCCTTGAGCTTGTCTACTTTAATAGTAAGACGAATAGGGTTATTGATTGTAAGGATATGCATGTCTCGAATTGAGTAGGCATGCATGTAGCCATACCAGACAATCTGTGACAGGACTGTCGCATAGGCTGCACCGGCAACCCCCATATTCAATTGATAGATGGCAACATAGTCAAGAATGATATTTAATAGTGTGCTGACCGCCATAGCCTTCATGGCAAGCTTGGCCTCCCCCTGTGCATTGAGCTGATGGAAGTACACGAGGCTCACTGACATAAAGGGCAGTCCTGGCATAAGTGCCCTGTAATAGCTTTTTGCAAATCCGCCTATGGACGATGTTGCACCAAGTAGTTGCATAATCATATCCATATTTATAAAGCTGAATAGGATTAAAGCGACCGAAAGCGATAAGGCCGCCATATGTGCTGTTCCTATGGCATCCAGAGCCTGGTCTTCCTTACCCGCCGCTACTGCCCTTGCTACGATTGAAGCCAGACCTTCACCCAATAAGGCAGCAAAGGAAATCACCATAATGGTAAGTGGGAATACCACCGTGACACCGCCTAATGCCGCTGTACCGACACCTTTTCCTATGAAAATTCCATCAATAAACCCATAGAGAAGATTGATGACAATTCCAAGAAAGGATGGGATGGCAAGCTTGCGCATTAGGCTTTCAACTCTGTCACTTTTTAAATCAATGGCCCGTTTCATTTAAGACTCCAGAACTCTGACGATGCCGCGCGATGCATCTACTTCTATAAGCTGACCATCTTGCAGGATCTCCATGACATCATTGAGACCCGCTACACACGGTTTGCCGTATTCTCTTGCGACAAGGGCACCATGCTGCAGCAGCCCCCCAACTTCAAGGAGAATTGCAGACGCATTTATGAAAAGTGGTGTCCAGCCTGGATCTGTAGCTCTGGTTACCATGATTTCCCCTGGTAGCAGTGCTTTTTCATCCGGTGCGTTCAGTATTTTGACTCTTCCTGTAACCACACCAGGTGATATTGGCTGCCCAACAAGTTCGCCTTCCTTGGCTTCTGCTTTAGGAAGTCTTATGATCCGACCTCTTGAGTCGATCAATTTTGGAAATTGATGTACTTGCTTGAGCTTTTCATAGAACCTCTTATTGGAAGCAATCCAGTTCTGCACATCAGACCGTGTACAACGATCCGCACTGTCAGCCTGGTCAAGATCAAGCCAGAAAATATCGTCAATATCATCAAGTACATGTTTGTCTACTAAAGTTTGAGCCTTATTCAGTACGATTTCACGCATGGCAGTCAGACTCCTGATATACCAATACTTGAGGGCTTCACGCTTACCGCCCAGCAAAACCAAAATGTTGTACTGCTTTTCCAGCTTTTTGCGCATGCCGCCTGGAAGGACTTCATAGAGCTGGTTGTAGGTATCCTGGCGCGTCTTTTGAGAAGCGTCATAAATGCTTTTCGGACTGAATGACGTGTCAATGTTTGACATGCCCTTGATTTGCTTGAAGAGCTCCTCAATGTTCTCATATGCACGTGGCACACCAATATCGAGCTCGTTTCTTGTTCTGCAGCCGAATTTCATCAGATAGGATGACCAGTGCTTTTCAAAGGACTTGCTGACTTTGCCCTTCCCTAGGGCTTCATTAAACTTCAAGTAATCATTTTGCTTGATTTCAGGCATTTGTGACAGTTCATACATATACATGCCCATGTCAATCGTCACATTATCTGGCAATGAACGTTCCAGATACTGCATCCTTTCATTGCCGTCATCAAAATGCTTGTCCAGCATTTTTCCGATTTTACGTCTGGATAACTCTGCTGCGTAGGTCATTGGCAACATATAGCTCAGGAGTTCAAGATACTTCATTGAAATTGCATCTACAGATTCCAGCACCCCCATGTCCTTACTCACGACAGTTTCAAGATAATTGTCAAAAGCATCTTCAAAAGGCTGATACCAGGCCTTGTATGCCTTGGGATCTTTTATTGCACGACGCATGTACTTGATTGCACCCATATTGTTCTTGACGGTTCCCCACATAGCTCCTCGCATTGCTTCCGGCAGCTTGCTTGGAATGTATGGAGCCAAATCGGTGTTCTCAAGAAGCTCCACAGTAGACACATCAACCATTTTCCATGTGTTTATAAAGCGTTTCTCACCTTGAAACTTGATGCCTGAGGACACATTCATATACATTCTGCCACCGCGTGTGGTAGCCATGCCGCCCTTGATATCGGAAATCACGTCTTTGCCCATCATATTCTCCAGCATGTGCATCTGTGTCTTGCTGATACATTCACCGCCGAGGATTGTCAGGGGTGTGGTTATGCCCTGCTTCACCAGACTGGCATCCATGTACAGAATCGGCTGTTCATTTTCATCTGTTTGCATTTCATCTGGAAGGGGCACATATGTGGTAATTGGTCTTGACTGCAATAGGTAGAGTTTTCCTAGGGCGTAGGCCCATTCGATATCTACAGGAAATCCATAGTACATTTCAACTTTCTTTATTAGGGCACTCAGTTCAAGCGCCTGATGGTCACTGATTGAAAATTTCCCTCGAATCCCTTCGACAACCCTTGTGCCAGATACAGCATCAAGAACGATGGCCTGTTCCTTGGATCCCACTGTTTTTTCAACAATACGTGTCTTCACCTTGTCTATAACGAACTCGTCTGGCGTAACCATGCCTGAAACAACACTCTCACCAAGACCCGAATTGGCATTGATCACAACTTCATCAAAGCAGTTATTCAGTGGATTAAGCGAAAATCCTACACCTGATGCCTCAGAAGCAATCTGCTTTTGAATAATAACGGCTATGCGCAGTGTTGAAGTGTCAAAACCATTTTGATGCTTATAAAAGAAGACACGTTCATCCATACAGGAAACAAATGCGCTTTTGACGGCATCAAATACGCTGTCCTTGGTTACACCCAACACGGTTTCATAGCCACCGGCGAAAGATGCACCTGACAAGTCTTCCTCAGGAGATGAAGACCGTACTGCATAGCGGTCGCCTTCTCCATGCGCCTTGATGATTGCGTATATGATGGACTTTTGTCTTTCTGAATAAATAAGCCCTTTTGCCTTCTCTTTAAGCCGATCAGCCAGCTTCTTAAAATTGTCCGGGTCTTTCCATAAACTCTTGTCAGATATGCTGTTTTGCAGTTCAGCCAGCCATTCTTCAAAGAATAGAACCGTTAACACAGAGCCTTCTGGTACGTTGAATCCGCCTTTTGTCAGTTTCATTAAAGATTCAGCTTTGCCGCCAACCTCCAAAATACTTGGAAGCTTCTTCACATCAAAATCATAGTACATATTCATATTTGCACCTCCTAAATCACGTGTGTGATTTATTCTGATTGTTGTTATTTTTCTGAGTTCGTCCTCATATTTTGAGTCTACGCTCATTTTTCATTTATGTCAATAGGTTTTCGAAAATATTTTTCACAGGTATATCGTTGAATTTTCAACGAATACACGCTATAATGAGTTTATACTCATATTTTGAGGAGATAATCATATGACTAAAATGACGGATAGAAAAGCAAAAAGAATAGAACGTATGCGCAGTGAAATCATGAATGCTGCCATCGTTATCATTTCTGAAAAAGGTTTCAAAAACACGACAACAAAGGAAATAGCAGCACAGGCAGATATGGCTGAGGGCACTCTTTATAATTACTTCAAGAATAAGGACGATATTTTGATGAGTATTGCTGAACGCTATGTTTCCGTTAAAAGAAACTGGGACGTTTCAGCAGATGTCGATTCCCTTGAAGAATTCATTACCCTGCTCTACACACAGGTGTCAAGAAATGCTGGCCAGGACATGATGCAGGACAGAGAGGTTCTTAAGGCACTTCTACCTGAGTTTCTCACAGACAAGGAGCTTGGACGTCTCTACTTCGAGCGGATTGTTCAACCCTACCTGGAAATGCTTGAAGAAAAGCTGACGATTTTACAAGAGCGCGGCATTGTTGCCGACTATGACGTAAAAGCGCTATCGCGCATGTTTTACTCCAACCTTATTGGTTATGCAATTCTTGAAATCAACGATGACCCCGTTGTGGTCAATGCGACACCAGACTTTAGACAAGAGGCCGGGAGGGCTTATATTGGCGTGCTTGGCAAGGGTATGAGTAAGTAGACTTGGAAGGAGCAACTTTTCAGTTCCTCTCAGGTTGTTGGTAAAGTCAACAAGATGACAGACTGTAGAAAACTTCGAAAGTCAAGGCGCGGATGCAATCCGCGCCAGGAGCGTACTTTCCGTACGTGACTGGTGTGGATTGCATCCTGTAACGCAGGATTTCGGAGTTTTTCTACAGTCTGGGAGCAACCTTTGGTTGCTCTGGTCGCTTACGCTCTTTTGCTGAGTTTTAAGCTGATATCAGTCGCACACCGAGCAACTTTCAGTTGCTCTAGTCGCTTACGCTTCTGCTGAGTTTAAGCTGATATCAGTTGCTCTGGTCGCTTACGCGCCCAATAGGAAAAAATGGCTTAGAAGATATATTCGTGCGCGCACGATATATCTTCTAAGCCATTTTTTCCTGCTGTGCTTTGTATATAAACGAAAATCCCGACTGACTATGTCAATGATCGGGATCAACGCTTTGGAAAGTAGTTAATTATGCTGTAATCCAATTAGGAAGGATTGAAAAACAGCAATTTAGGAGAAAACTACTGTTTTGAGGCTAATGCCTCAATAAAGTTTACGGGTTAACAATATTATACAGCAAATAAAAACTTTTATCAATTGTACGGTAATTTTTGAATGATTCCACAAATTATTTAAAATACTTCTATAGAAATTTCTTCTTTCATAAAAACTTCTTTTTTGTTTGATTCAAAAAAAAAGAAAATGCGCACGAATGCGCATTAGTCTACTGTGTTTTATAAGGCTATGAATTGAAAATAGAATTATTCCGGACGGTCTGCTTGCGACCAGATATCAATCATACTCTGCCATACGGTTCTGGTTTCATTTCTTAACCAGGGATCAAAAGCATCGAGTTTTATACGATTTTTTATAAGTGACTCCTGCAAATGATCGATAAGCCCATAGCTGAGCAGTTCCTTGACCTCACTGTCGCCCTCTTTTAAATACTTTTCAATTAATGCAAAAAGCCAAAGAAAATTCTGGGTGTCCTTGCTTTCGAGGGAATCCACGATTGCATCGGATATAATGTCGATACCGTTGTATAGGTCTACTCTTCTTCTGTCATTCATCCGGTGATCGGCATACGAATCCGGCAAGTTATGCAAGAGACCCGATAGAACTTCGTCTTTTTGGATCATGACATTCACTCCCGTTCCAATATCTGCCGACTGTTTCACCCCTATTATACTACTTTTTTTCTATTTTGTCATTATTCTGACAATTCGAGCGCGTTTGAAGCCACTTGCAATAGTACAAGTGGCCTAGCCCTTCAATGGAAGTTTTCATCAGTTTAACAGCTTATTAAATTAGACCCAGTTCAATAAAACTTTTTAGGAGACCATCATCCTCCGCAGGACATGCGATTCCATTTGAAATGCGTTTAAGTTCTTCTGAACCATCCTCCATACAAATTCCAATACTACAAAATTCAAACATCTCATAATCATTCAGACTATCACCAAAGCAAATGGTATGTTCCTTATTTGCATTGTAATAGTCAAGTACCTTTTCTATGCCAGTTGCCTTATTCACATGTTTCTTTACGATTTCAGCCAAAGCGATTCCATGAATCTCCTTGTCATGAATTATAAGCTTCAGCTGGTCTGGCAATATTTCTTTCAGAATATGAAACTTCTCTGCTGTATCAGAAAACAAGGCAAACTTATTAATGTAATCATTTTGTGCGTTAAAATCTTCAATACTATTGTATGTTTCTCCCATATCGAAAACATACTCAATAGATTCAAAAATATCTTTTGATTTTTGGTTAAAGAAGGACTTTTCATAGCCTTCCATAGAAAATCCTACATCCATAACCGACAACAACCTAATGATCTCTTTTATACTTTCAGCAGAGAGTCTATCGAAGTATACTTGCTCATTACCAATTTCCACAACTGTTCCAGCTGAAAAAATATATCCGTCAAAATTGATTGATGTAACCGATTCAGGCACACCAGATTTTGCCCTTCCCGTATTCACGAATACTTTGTGATTATTTGACTTAGCTCTTCTAATAGCTTTAACAGCTGATGCAGGCACATTACTGGTTTTATCCAATAATGTGCCATCCAGATCTATAAAAATATACTTATTCATTGTAACCATTCCCGTCTATCAATGACTTGATTTAACTATAAAAACATTTTCAATTCTTCGGGAAGTGCTTTAACTAAAAGTGCTTCAATCTCTGAAGCCGTGCCGAGGGAAAGCGCCTCATTGGCAATTTTTTCAGCATATTTGCGATCTATACCGCTTATCATTTTTCGAATACGTAGAAGCTTTGCTGGACTGACGCTGAATTCTTCCAGACCAAGACCCACTAGAAGCAGTGCTGCTTTTGGATCGCCTGCCATTTCCCCGCACATACCTGCAAATTTATCGTTGTCTTCCCCCTGCGCAGCGTCAACAACGGCTTTAACGAGTCTTACCATGGCTGGATGATAGCTGTTATACAGCGCACCAATCTGCTGATTCATTCGATCCACTGCCACAGTGTACTGCGTCAGATCATTACTTCCTATACTGAAGAAATCCACTTCTTTTATAAGAATGTCCGCAATGATTGCAGCAGAAGGTATTTCAATCATAATACCAACTTTGATATTTTCGTCAAAGTCATGCCCTGATGCTCTTAGCTGGTCTTTTGCAATATCAACCTGTTCCTTTGCAGCTCTAATTTCGTCAAGGGAGCTTACCATCGGAAACATAATTAATGCTTTTCCATAAGCACTTGCTCTAAGTATAGCACGAAGTTGAGTTTGAAACATTTCTGTGTCACTCAGACATATTCTCAGTGCCCTATATCCAAGAAAAGGATTCATTTCTTTTTCGAGATTCAAATAGGAAACTTCCTTGTCTCCACCTATATCCATCGTTCTAATAATTACAGGCTTGTTTTCCATACCTGAAACCACAGTCTTATATGCTTCAAACTGCTCATTTTCAGTTGGTAAAGTATTGCGATCCATAAATAAAAACTCAGAACGGAAAAGGCCTACACCCTCTGCGCCAACAGCTTTTATTGCATCAACCTCAGTTGGACCCATTACATTTGCAACCAACTGTATCACAGTGCCGTCTTTTGTAATCGTTTCTCTGTTTCTAAACTGATCAAGAGAAGCTTTTATAGTTTTTTCTGCTTCAATATCATATTTTGCTTTTTCAACAAAATCACGACTCAATTTTGATTTTAGAAGACCTTGCGTTCCGTCTATGTAAATCAAATCATTTGATTCAATATCTTTAGCTATTGAAACAGCACCCGCACATCCCATCACTGCCGGAATGCCCATATTACTTGCCAAAATTGCCGTATGTGACGTTTTACCGCCTACTTCAGTCACAATACCCAAAAGATTCTCTTGATCTACCGATGCCATCATTGATGGCGCAATATCGTGCGCGATTAGAATTGTTGGTTCACTCAATGTACTCACATCTGGATGTTCAATACCTAGGAGGGCATTCATTATCCTTGCACCAATATCTCTAATGTCATGTGCACGTTCTTGCATATAAGCATTATCCATACTCTCAAAGAGTGCGGCATTTGCTTCTACTGTACTTTGTACAGCACCCTCTGCAGTCATGTTCTTTTCTTTCACTGCACTTTCAAAACCCTCCAAGAACATAGGGTCCTGAAGAATCATGATATGCGCTTCCATAACTTCAGCTTTTTCTGTGCCACCCGTACTTAAAGCTTTATCCTGTATGTCAGAAATTTGTTTTTTTGCTTTTGAAGTTGCTTCTTCAATACGTTCAATTTCATTAGTTATCTCAGCACTTTCAATCTGCTTTTGCGTATAGTCTTCGTGTTCGACCATTTCTATGACCCTAAAAGATCCAAGCGCAAGCCCAGGCGAAGCACCAACACCGAACAGCTCATTTGTATTTTTCACGATTAGCACCCACTAATCGATTCAATTACACTAACCACGCTTTGTATCGCTTCTTCTTCATCCACACCTTCACACTGAACCGTTACAGTATCGCCGTGAAGAATTGATCCGCCAAGAATATTCATGATACTCTTCGCATTAATCTTATTGTCATTATGAATCAAGAACACTTGGCTATTAAATTTGACAGCACTACCTACAAGCTGTGCTGCTGGTCTTGCATGAATGCCTTGTGCTGCTGTTATCTCTATCGTTTTTTCAATCATTTTCATACTCCTTTATGAATTTAATCTACTTCGCTTCTATTTGAAAAATAATATAGGGCTGCTCATAAATGCATAACAGCCCAAATGTTCAACTTGAAAATTATTTTAGGTTCGCACCGTTACTCGCAATAATATCCTTATACCAGTGGAAACTCTTTTTTCTATATCTTTCAAGTGTTCCACTGCCATCATTGTGCCGATCAACATAAATGTACCCATAACGCTTCTTCATTTCAGCGGTTGAAGCACTCACCATATCAATGCAGCCCCAGCTTGTATAACCCATGACATCGACACCGTCTTCTATAGCTTCAGCCACTTGAGCAAGATGATCATTCAGATAATCAATGCGATAATCATCAACAACTGTCTTTTCGCCGTTCACTTCAACAAGTTTATCGTTTGCACCTAGACCATTTTCAACAATAAATAGGGGCTTTTGATATCTGTCATAAAAATAGTTCAAGATATAACGCAGTCCTTGTGGATCAATTTGCCATCCCCACTCCGACTCTTTCAAAAGTGGATTTTTCACGCCACCCATGATATTTGTTTCAGCATGTTCTAAGACTTCTGCTGACTCACAAACACTCATATAGTAGCTGAAAGATATGAAATCTACAGTATTCTTAAGCAGTTCAAGATCGCCTTCTTGAATATCCAGCTCAACGCCAAGTTCTTTGAATACACGTCTGCTGTATGATGGGTAATATCCTCTTACGTGAACGTCTGCAAAAAGCATTGTTTCTCTTTCTTTTTGCATCGCCGCGATGACATCGTCAGGACTCGGTGTCATCGGATACACCGGAATTCCAAGAATCATACAACCTACCTTAGCGTCTGGATCAATTTCATGACACCGTTTTGTTGCAAGGGCACTTGCAAGAAGTTCATTGTGAATTGCCTGATATAAATCTGATTTTGAAAGCTGATCTTTTGGTGTTAAAATTCCACCACTCATAAGCGGTGCATGCACTACTGAATTAATTTCATTGAACGTAAGATAATACGGCACCCTTCCTTTAAAACGCTCAAAGACTGTGCATACATATCTTTCATAAAATTCAATAAGTCTACGATCTGTCCAGCCATCGTATTTCTTCGCAAGATTAAGAGGTGTTTCATAATGTGACAATGTAAACATCACTTTAATACCATACTTGTCACATTCATCAAGCAAATTCTCATAGAATTTTAGCCCGGCTTCATTAGGCTCAGCATCATCTCCATTGGGAAAAATTCGAGACCATGCAATAGATGTTCTGAAAACCTTAAAGCCCATTTCCGCTAGGAGTGCAATATCTTCTTTATATCGATTATAAAAATCAATACCATATAGTTTTAAGTTGTCTTCAGTTGGCACTTCAGTTGGAGGAGCCATTAGGCCTTTGGGCATAATATCTTGGATAGATAAGCCTTTGCCATCTGTTGCATACGCGCCTTCAAATTGATTTGCTGCTGCAGCGCCTCCCCAAAGAAAATCTTTTGGAAATACTTTCATATTTTGCCTCCTATATCACTACCCTACTACTGTAAGGATTTCTTCTTCAATTGATATTTCCTTCGCATGACACTCAATAACGTCTGCATACTTATCAGAATTTGTCACAATAACAGGCGTTGACATATTATAGCCTGCACTTTCGATCGCTTTCATATCAAATTCCAGAATAAGATCGCCACGCTTAATCTTTTGACCTTGCTTCACTTTTGGTGTGAAATATTTTCCATCTAGCTGTACTGTATTCAGGCCTACATGAATAAGGATCTCTGTACCTTTATCCGATGCCAAACCAATTGCATGGCCAGATGGGAACATTACAGAAACTGTTCCGTCTACAGGTGCATATACCTTACCTTCTTTAGGTTTAATAGCAACGCCTTTGCCCATTGCGCCTGATGCGAAGACTTGGTCTTCAATATCACTTAGAACTTCTACTTCACCTTTGATTGGACTAAAAATTGATTCTGAACTTACTTTTGCATTAGGAGATACTCGAACCTCTGATTCCGCCTTTTTTTCATCATAGCCAAGTACCAGAACCGCTGCAAAGCCTAGTATGAATGATGCCATAACGCCAACAATATGATAAATCATTGGCTCAAACACTGGAATTGCCAAGAAGCTCGGAAAAGCAAACGCAACACCTTTAACTCCAAATATACCATTGATCGCACCACCGATTGCACCAGAAACCAATACATATACAATCGTCTTTTTGTACTTGGTGAGGAAGCCGTAAATAATCGGCTCAGTAACACCTGACAATGCACCTGTTACAAATGTTGTAGATGCAAGTGCACGTTCTTTCTTGTCTCTTGTTCTAACCATAATGCCAAGTACAACACCAAGTTGTGCAAATACAGCGCCAGCTGTCATAGCTGCAATTGGGCTCCCACCATGTGCAAGACCATTTACGATAATTGGCACGATTCCCCAATGAAGTCCCATGACTGTAAGCGGTAACCAAGCAGCACCCATAACCGCACCTGTCAAAAATGCACTTTTTGTACTTAGAAAACCAATGCCAGCACCAATTGCATTACCTACATAAATTCCGAATGGACCGAATACAAGCAATGTTAGCGGAACTACTACTAAGAATGAGATGAGTGGTACTAAGAACATCTGTACATTTCCAGGGATGATTTTTTTCAGTTGTTTTTCAAATGCAGCTAAAATTGTAATTGCAATAAAGATTGGAAATACTGTTGATGAATAATCAATCATTACAAGTGGAATACCAAAAATATCTGGCGCAACTTCTGCTGAAGAGAGTGCAACGATTGAAGGTTCAAGAAGTGCTGCACCTACAACACCGCCCACATATGGGTTTGCATCAAGATTGATAGCTACAGTAATCCCCAGGAATATTGGCAAGAAATAGAAGGCTGCATTTGCCGTACCCATAAGTACAACATAGGTGCTTTCTGCTCCTGTAAACACACCTGCCATAACTAGAACCGCAAGAAGTGCTTTGATCATACCTGCACCAGCCAAGGCCCCAAGAAGTGGGCTGAAACTACGTGAAATGACTTTAAACACTCTATCAAAGAGTTTTGGCTTTGGCATATCTTCAGGACTTGCCTTACTGATGTTTGTCGAGCTGATAATTTCTTCATATACTTTGCTGACATGTGTTCCTATTACGACTTGGAACTGACCGCCACTTACTACTACACTCAATACACCCTCAAGGGACTGCACAGATGCTTTATCTGCTTTGCCCATATCTTTGAGTTCAAAACGCAGACGTGTCGCACAATGTACAAGCGCCCCAATATTTGCTTCACCGCCAACATACTTGACAATATTTCCAGCAAGTTCTTTATATTTCGACATAATGATCCTCCTCATTTTATCTTTAATGCGTTAAACAATCCTTGTATCAGCGCGCATGATACATCGGATTAAATTAAAATTGAATATAAAAAAACCTGAATAAAACAGACTTGTTCCTAAGTCCGCTTCGTTCAGGTTTTGCCTGCATAACCAGTAACAATCCGTCTATTGAAGTGAGTATATCATCTATTATGTTATTGATTTGACTTTTTAATAAGCCGTTGAATATGTACTGATATATACAACATTTCTTCAGAAGTCAAACTATAATCAAATTCTTTTTGAACGTATTTAACAATCTTTTCAGTACATGAAAATGAATCTGGATACTTTCTCTTTATAAACTCATAAAGCTCAACGTCATCTGATTCATTATATAAATTACCATGTACCAGTCGCTGACTGAAAAACTTTAAATGTGTTACGAATCTATGGTAGCTGAGTGACTCTTCATCCAGTTGAATCATGAAATGCATCCGGACAATTTCAAGAACACCTTTCATAACCTTTGTCATCGACATAACCATTGGCATCTCTTCATCAAGCTGAGCGTTGATCAGGTGAAGTGCTATAAATGCAGCTTCATCTTCAGGCATCTCTAAATTGTAGCGGTTATTAATAATCTCTACCGCATGTTTTCCCAATTCAAATTCTTCTTTATAAAGGCGTTTTATTTCCCACAAAAGGCCATTTCTTATAACCTGTCCCTCTTTATACCTTTGAACTGCATAAAACAAATGATCTGTTAGGCTGATCACAATACTGCCATTCATTTTTTTCCCAAGCTTTAATTTAGCAGTTTGAATTATTTCTTCAGTAACACTAAAGTATTCAAGCGGTATTTCGTATAAGAGATCAGCAAGCCTATGTTGCATACCTTCGTTTACCTGATGGAATACCTTTTCAACCTTATCACTTTCGATTGTATCACCACGTTTTTTTTGAAAAGCGATTCCGCGACCCATGATAACAATATCATTCTCATGTTCATCCTTAGATAGAACAACATTATTATTATAAACTTTATTAATCAGCATGGTATCACATCCTCTTTAAACATAGCTTCAAAATGTATAAATCAAAAAAAGCAAAACTCTAGACCTATTTTAGGGTAAAGAGTTTTGCCTGCTCGACCAGTAACAATCTCAAAATTATATTAGCAATCTTTCGGAATATTGTCAATCGTTTTCCTGAAACTTTTCATTTTACCAAAAACATAAAAAGCTACAATCCGCATATTTAATGCGGTTGTAGCTTTTCAAATTTTTTAGATTAAGTTCAATGTATTACTTAACTTCAATTGCATTCCCAGAAGAATCAACCAGCGTTCTACGGATTGACTTAATTGCATCTGTAATTTTTGCAGCTGTCTCTGGCTTGTTCATCGTATAGATGTGAACGCCATCAATGCCCCAGCTCAGCAGGTCAATAATCTGCTCAATCGCATATGCCGTTCCTGCTTCTTTCAGAGCTATTGGATCATTTTCATATCTGTTGATAATACGAAGGAACTTCTTAGGCAGTGTACATCCGGAAAGCTGCTGAATTCTTAAAATCTGCGACTTGCTGAGTACAGGTAGAATACCGGCAATCATAGGTACATCAATGCCGTGTGACTGGCACTTGTCGGCAAATCTATAGAAGATTTCATTGTCAAAGAAAAGCTGTGTAATCAGAAAATCAAGTCCAAGGGATGATTTCTTCTTCAGATTCCAAATATCTTCGTCAAGGGAATTTGCATCCAGGTGACCTTCAGGATAGCAGGCGCCGCCTATTGAAAAATCTCCGTGCTCTTGAATATGCTTGACCAGGTCTGATGCGTACTGAAAATCATTCGGAAGCTCTGATGCTGGAATATCCTTTGGAATATCTCCACGCAGGGCAAGAATGTTCTCAACACCGCTCTTCTTAAGCTCGTCGAGGGTTTCATTAACCTCCTGCTTTGTCGAAGTGACACAGGTAAAGTGTGCAATAGACTCGATGTTATATTCCTTTTTAATACGTGATGCGATTTCAATGGTTGTATCCTTTGACGTTCCACCTGCACCGTATGTTACGGATATAAAGTCCGGATCAAGGGGTTTGAGGGCATCAATTGTTTGAAAAATCCCTTCTATATCCATATTTCTCTTTGGAGGAAATACCTCAAATGAAATGGTTGGCTTCTTTTCTTCAAGTATCTGCTTAATTTTCATACCGTTACATCCTTTCATATGCATTCCTTTTATATTTTTACGAAATGCACCTCACTCAGCATAGTTCTATGTTGCCCCATGCCCCAATTTTATCTCCAACAATAATAAGAATACCCTCTACGCCATCAATTTGACTTGCCCACTCAATGGCCTTCTCTATATCTCGTGCACTTTTAACTTTATTGCCTGCTGACGTTGCTGTTGCATCAGCTAAGCATGTGTTCCTGCTGATAATCACTACGGCGTCTGCTTTCCCGAAGCTCAAGGAGTGTCCCACTGTTCCAGAGGATGTGCATATGCCGCAGGGTGTCATCTCAGGCTTGATTTTTACAGCTACCTTCTCACTGAGTACGGATGTGCCTGCATGTATAAGAATTCTGCGTTCTACTGAGCTTCTTATAAAAATATCGCCACCATTTTCAATGAAAATATCGGTCAGGTCTGGGTTTGAGTCCAGCAGTCCGGTCCCAACATATTCGGAAACAGCACCAGCGACCGCCGCCATAGGCCCAACCTCTGCCAGTTGCGCTGCACCGATCATTTTCTGAATGACCGCTTCTGCATGTATGTCCTGATCAATCGGTTCAAGGCTTGTCTGAAAAACAGGTCGACGCGCAATATATTCCTGCAAAATCTGCCTGACTTCTTTTAAATATCCATCTGCACCAGCAGACACATCAACACTTGAATAAATCTGCAGGTCGGACTCCTGGTCTATCAGGGTCTGTTCAACAAGAGCATGGCCGGAGGCTTTTTCCCTATACTTGCGTTCCTGGTACACACCTAGCACCCGATACCGACTTCGTTTGTAATCGCTTGAAGCGGACATGCCTGAATGCATAGATTGCAGCCCACGCAGCGGCTGTCATCATAAACCAGCTTCCAGTCCGTGTCATGCCCAATTCTCAGAGCCTTTGACCCACAGACTGTTGTACATAATCCACAGTCAACGCACTTGTTTTCAATGCGGTGGATTGTGCTCTTTACGAAATCCACTTCTATGTTGACGCCCTCAAGGTACTCAATCGCTTCACTGATTTTATCGGACTGACCTTCAACCTCAGCGAGCATGTGTCCCTGAAGGTTGATATCTATAGATGCTTTCAATATATTCACTTTCAATCCAAACTCAGCTACCAGTTTATAAACTACAGGTTCCTGAGACTGTGTTGCTGGAAAATTTATAAGAAATTTTGTTTTCATGATTACGCCTCCGAGTTTCTATCTTTAAGTGGGTCAACACTGGAATCTTGTGGGAAGAGTTCAATCGGCTTTTGCAGTTCAAAGGAACCCGATGCGATTTTTTCCTTAAGAACCTCTGCAATTTCCCTTGATTTCACCAGACTTGTAATTGGTGCAGTCTTGACTGGCTTTCCATCCACATCTATTTGGCCCGTCTTCAGTTCAGCGTAGCTTACACGCGCGACAACCGGTTTTGGTCCATTTGAAACGGAGTAGTCTATGACATTTGTATAAATTTCCTCATCACGGATTGCGCAGGCCTTCAGTATGTCCGTATCCAGAACGGGAATCGGAATACCGACACCTACATACATGGAACATCCATAGTTCTTAAATACAGCTGGACGAATGTAGTCTGTATTCATCTCTTTCAAATCGCCTATAAGGGCTAGTGTACCACCGGTTCCCTTTGGTATGCCATTTTCATCTCTTTCAGCAGCTGAGTTGAACTGTGTGCCTCTCCAGCTGATATAGCCTGTGGCGCCACCAATAAAGATTCTCGTCCCAACACCAATCGTCTTGTAGTAAGGATCGTTGAGCAGCGGACTGAGCTGACCTGAAGTCGAATACGTCACATTTCCATGTTTAGCCTTTAGAGGTCCCATATATGTGTAAATGATCTTGTCTGATCCATTTGTAGCCGCACTGTAGTTCTGATAGCAGTTTCTTGGGTTGAACAAGTAGGCTTCATTCAGGGAGTCCAGCTTGATTTCTGCTTCCACTTCCCTATTTGGGTAGCAGTCTGTTCCCTTTCCCTTTGCTTTAAGATTTACAGATTTTCCATCAATCAAATCACAAATGACATGGGCTCCACCGTAATTGTAGCCTTCTGTTTCAGATTCCTGCGTAGCACCTATATAAGTATCTACAGCCGCAAGACCACCATATGCTTCTACATCATTCAAATGTATTTTTTCCATACGGATTGCCGGGCTGGCATGACCAAAATTAAGAAATGCGCCAGTCGAACACATTGGGCCGAATGTTGCTGTAGTCACAACGTCAACCTTCTCTGCCGCAGCTTCGAGTCCAATTTCATCAACAATGTCAACGATTTCTTCTGCAGTTACGACAACTGCTTTTCCGCTTCTGATTTTTGCATTGATTTCTTCATACGTTTTTGCCATAAGTACGCCTCCTGATTAGCATATTTCGAAAGTATAGGAAGTTTGACAGTATTATAAAAGCCCACCTGTCAGATGGGCTTTGTCAGCATACTCATCTTCCGGTTTCTACCGCTGGATTTAGCACCTTGCAGTACAAGCTGCAGGTTGCCGGACGTCATCGGGCCAGTCCCTCGGTCTCTCGTGATAAGTCTGGTATTCAATTGATATTGCATGGAGCTACATTTTGTTGCTCATGTTCTGACACATTCTGTACTGAGCAACCTGCGGTTGCTCATGCTCAAAGACATTTTATACAGAGCAACCTTCGGTTGCTCATGTCGCGGGATGAACAGCTCCCTGTCAAGTAGACACGATATAATTGTATTCTATGCGCATTTAAAAAACTGGTTTCTAAGTTCCACGGGAGCAAGACCTCCTAGGTTCTTTTGAAACCTTTTTTCATTGTATAGTTTTATATAATCTATTACTTTTGTTTTAAGGCTTTCAAGCGAAGTGAATTTCTTGCCGATGAACATCTCTGACTTCAGACTTCCGAAGAAACCTTCCATCGGACCATTATCGATACATTTGCCAACCCGTGACATGCTATGTGTTATATCTGCAGCTTCTAGTTTGATCTTGAATGCATTTGAAGTGTAGTTAAAGCCTCTATCGCTATGCAAAAGGGGCTTTGCTCCAGGGTTATTCTCCAGAGCGCGTTCAAATGTTTTCAACACCAGCTGAGTATTGTTGGAATATGACAGTTTATAAGCCACGATACTCCGATCGTACAAGTCCAGTATTGAACAAAGATAGAGCTTGCGATGTGTCCCAGTTATTGAAAACTCGGTGATATCTGTAAGCCATTTTTCATTGGGTGTTGACGCATTAAAGTTTCGATTCAGGATGTTTTCTGCTGTATGTTCAACTCTTGTACGGGTACGATTCACTTTTTTCCTTCGGATGCGTGCTGATATGCCTAAGAACTTCATCAACCGTCTTACATAGCTTTCGCTGTGGGCGAAGTGATTTAATCGATTGAGGAACAGAGCCATTCGTCTATAACCGAGAATGCCATCGAATGTTGAGTGATAATCATAAATCAGGTTACACAACAACTGATCCTGTGTTTCCTTCTCAGGGACAACACGCCTTTTGTTCTTATAGAAACCGCTTCTTGAGACGTTTAGAAGTGTACACATCATCTTTATACAGTACCCATTTTTATGGTAATGCTCTATGGTGTCATAAGCTGCTTGATTCTTTACTTTTGATAGCGTCTTTTCTTCTCGAACTCCTCTTTTTTTTTGAGAACTTCAATCTCAAACTCGCGCATCTTTCTGAGTTCTCTTTCCCTCTCAAGTTCGAGCTTCAGTTTTTCCATTTCACTCAAAGTGCTCTCATCAACTTCTACATTTTTACGGCCACGCTTCTTATGAACGAGACCTTCAGCGCCTTCTTTCATATATTTGCTGACCCAGTTTCGAATGGTCGTATAGGCAATACCATATTTCTTGGAAGCTTCTTTGCTATCCATATCATTTTCCATAACCCAGTGAACAATATTCAAGCGTTCGTCCAGCGTTGTTTTTCTAGTTTTCATGGCAGTTTTTTCCTCTTCATGAGATTTTAACTTGTCTTCACTACCATGATAATATGCATTCACCCAGTTGATAATAGTATTACCGGAAATATTGTACTCAGCACCGATAATTTTTGCTGAATAATTTCCACTCAGATACTTTTCTAAGATTGCTTCACGAAGTGAAGGGGAATACTTCCGTATACGCTTTAATGAATCAAAGGCTTTTTCTCCATGAAGCTTATACTTCAACCACCATTGTCTTATAGTTTCTCTATGAACACCTACTTCACGACCAATACTCGTATATGTGGCAGTTCCTGTTTCGTAATCCTTGCATGCTTGAAGTTTTATTTCTGAACTGATTGCTGCTTTTCTCTTCATTTTTCCTCCAAAGTAGATACGATACAACTTATTCGTGTCTACTTTGGAGATAGCATATCAGGACGCGCCATATACAATTTCATACATATCCATGCGGCTCTGTGCGAGCACAGCCGCATGGATATGTATGAAATTGTGCATTGCTTTGTCCTACACGTAAAAAAACTCTCCCAGAAGTCCAGAAGAGTTTTGTACACATCGTGTTTACTCATCTCCCGGTTATACCGCTGGAATTAGCACCTTGCAATCAAGTCGCAGGTTGCCGGACGTCATCGGGCCAGTCCCTCAGTCTCTCTTCATGAGTTTCATATTTATTTAAAAATTAGTATAACACCTTAAAAATCAAAGTCAAGCTGTTTTTCGAAAATTCTGCGAAACGATTGTATTTGTTGAGTACTTCTAAGATTGTACGAAGACGAGAATACTCAGTATAATCATATAAATCACAATGGCAGACAGGATTAGGGTAAAACGATCAAGCTTTGAAAAGACATACTTGTCACGCTCAAGCGCCCCCTGCCCAGCCTCCCTGAATTTTCTGCTGAGGCTGTCAATCTCAAGCTGCATGTCGTAAAGACGCATTTCAAGTCTATCAATGGCACTGGACTGTTCAATATCCTTGATCGTTTTACTAATCAGCTCTTCTTTTATCTTGAGTAGACTTTGTGTCTGCTTATGGTCAATTTCATCCTTCTGTTCAAGAAGGAGCTGCAGCTTTCCAAGAAGCTCCGATTGTTCAAAATCAAGCATGGACTTTTCCTCAAAAGCATGTCTGATCTGGTTTATAAGCTGAGTCTGTTTCTCATCGAGTCTGGCCTTCTCATTTAGCTGCGCTTCAAGGGTATCAATGAGTTTGGTCTGTTTGGCATCTACCGCTTCGTTCTCCTTCAAGTCATTTTCAAGGGAGTGAATCCGGTTCATATTCTTTTCGCTTACTATGCGCTGTCTAAGGATGTCCTTCTTGATTTCAGACAGCATTGATTTCTGCTTTTCAGCGTCGATTTCGATACCTCTTGAGGAAAGATAAACTTCTTGAATATAGGCTCGTGCAAGCTTAATTTCCTCACAGCCGGACTTGTCCAAGGCCTTGTCCAGTTTGTTTGAAATAATACTCAGCGCCTCTGATTCCTTTATGAATACCTCGATAATCTGTTCTACAATATCAAGGGTGCAATCCGGTTTTGAAGTCATGTTGATACATGAGTCCAATGATTTCACCAATTCCTTATGACTGCCGCCTTTAAGCAGGTCCGGATTTCCCATGTTTTCAATTATCTCAATGAGTGCATCTGCGACACGTTCCGGTTTCAGATGATACCCCGATTTCAACACTTGATATGTACTGTTCATTTGAACACCTCTGGAGTAATGTATTTTGGCATACAACTATCGTATTCATTATATCAGAACAACACAAAAATTGGATTAACATTTAATTAATTTTAACGACTGCGGCTTCTAATTTTGTTAATTTCTTAACTTCGCATGGTTTTAATGCTCAACCTTTTCTGCTCACTTGTTTTTCCGATGTTTTTGCATAAAAAGTATTGCTTTGTCACAGACCTTATGTTACTATAATGGCAAAGGTAATCGTTAAACAAATAACAAACAATAATACATATTGAGGAGGTCTTCTCTTGACCAAAACAAAGGTGGCTTACATACTTTTGTCAGCAACAATTCTCTCAGTTGTATGGTACTTTTCAACGATATAACCTGCATGATTTACACTATTATATGTTGATAACGTTCACACTGAACGTTTCATAATACCCCAATTTCTCAATACATGCTCCAGTAAAGCATACAGAGACCAGCTTCCCCAGCTGGTCTCTCACCTTTTACGAGGTCAGCTGGGGACTTTGCAACAACTAACAGCATATGAACAAACACCTTTACCCCACTAAAACAGTGGGGTATTTTTATGAAATCTGTTGAATTCCTCTCCAAAAACAGATAAGATTAGCAAGGACTTAACACTAGTATTTGAGGAGGCAGTAATGTCAAAGCTTTCAGGGAGCGGATGCGAGGTATTTTTTGCTGAAAACGACCGACAGCCCATACGCGATATAGAACGCAGCATAATCAAGAAATTCAGACGTCAGACATGGACACAATTCATCAAGGCCATAAAGGAATATGAGCTCATTCAGGATGGCGATAAAATAGCCGTTGCCATTTCAGGTGGCAAGGACAGTCTCCTGCTCGCTAAAATGTTCCAGGAGCTTCACAGACATGGCATGAAGAACTTTGAGCTGGAGTTTATTGCAATGGACCCAGGATTTAATCCTGAGAACCGTGCACTACTCGAAGAGCACTGTGCGTATTTGAACATTCCAGTTAAAATATTTGAGAAAAGCATTTTTTCTGTCGTAGATGACATAGCGGACAACTACCCCTGCTACCTTTGTGCACGTATGCGCCGTGGCGCCCTTTACGCCTTTGCAAAGGAACAGGGATGCAACAAGGTTGCACTGGGCCACCACTTCGATGATGTCATTGAAACTGTCATGATGAACGTCCTGTGCGCAGGCAAATTCATGACAATGATGCCCAAGTTGAAATCAACAAACTTCGAAGACATGGAACTCATTCGTCCCCTTTACTATCTGCGTGAAAAGGACATAAGGAAGTGGGCATCCTGGAGCGGACTCAACCCCATGAACTGCGGTTGTGTCGTTGCTGCCAAGAAAACCTCTTCAAAGCGCCGTGAGGTCAAAGAGCTCATCGAAACCCTTGGAGAATCCTTCAAGGATGTTGAAAAATCGATATTCCATTCAGCTAAGAATGTGCATCTTGATGCCATTATAGGTTGGTCTACAGACGGTGAACACCACTCATTCCTAGACGACTATGACTCCGAGGCATAAGCCTAGGGCACATAATCCAAAATAATAGAACGTCCAGTCTCGCAAATACCAGACTGGACGTTCTTTCATTATAAGTGCATATTTAATGTTCACGAGAGCTTTTCAATGACTTCCCGTGCAACTTCTTTGACGCCTAGCCCGTGCGAAGTGTCTACATGATGGGTGCACTGTACTGTGTCCCACATCATTTTTTGCGTACTTAGCATTTTCACCGCAATACCGGGCAATTTTCCTTGAAGCCTGTTCTCGTATCTGTCTCGTATAACATCCAGACTGGCAGAAAACTTCACCAGATGTACACCGCTTATCTGCATGAGATCTTGAACCTTTGCAGTGTCGTCCAATAAATAGATTATTGTCTCGTCATGACTGAGCACTGCGGTCTTTATCTGATCTAAAAACAGACACCAAGCTTCATTTTCATCGCTTGAAAGACGTAAATATTCCTTCCCCGTGACAATTTGAATATTAGGCCTAGAACCTATAAGTTCAGCTACACTTGACTTTCCAGTACAGCTTGGACCCATCAAAACGACTACCACCTTGCCACCTCATTTCCATAAGAAACATGGTAAAGACTACGACTCACATACCTTCTCAATGTAATTTGACGTTGTTAACGACAGCAAAGCCCCATATTCGAGCTTAAACTCAACAATATCTCCAACTTTATATTCTCTGTTGGCATCTGATAGGTTCAACAGAAGATGGTCACTCGATGATCCCAAAATCTCAATACCCTCGTCAAGAGGAATCAGATTGGACGGATCCACATCCTGTTTACCCACTGCGCAGATTGCACGCAGCAGCATGCCTTTATCTTCAAAAGTCGGCGTGTTGCCAAAAGCATCCATCCCAATTCTACCAATCGGCTTGGAGCCCTTTGTTTTCATCTCTATAATTTCAGCCTGAAGCTTGAATGCGTCATCGTATGTACCTTCAACAGCGTCACCAAAAGCGGTTTCTCTGCCCAGCACAATGATTTCTCCCATTCTGAGGTTATTGACCTTGCTTGGCATCATTTCTCTCTCCAGCATATAGAAAGAGCTTGAATTGCCACCTGTAACCATCTGCAGCTTTATGTCATACTTGCCTTCAATAGACTCAGCCAGCTGACATAGCTGTCCAATGTTCTTTTCATCAGGCATGACACCGCCATAACAAGTGAGGTTAACCCCCAGGCCGTACAACTGAATCCCTTCAACTTGAAGTATTTCCGCAACAGTGCTCTCGACCTTGTCAGGCAGAACCCCTTCTCTAAGGTCGCCCAGGTCTGTCATTAGCACGATGTTGTGGCTCTTTTGCTGCTTAACAGCTGCAGCGCCAAGTGCACGAATCGTTTCGATTTCCGAGTTCAGACTGATATCCGCGTATTTGACAACCTCATCAGCTTGAGAAATCATTGGAAGTCTGAGAAGAACCTTCTTCACAGCCATGTTTTCAAGCTTTTTAAGATTCTCCACACGAGAGTCTGCAAGAAACTTAACGCCACCGTCCACCATTGCCTGAGCTGCTTCAGGAATGGCACAAAACACCTTGGTTACACCCATGATATCAATATCATGCGCTTTGCAGGCATCGGCAATCGTCTTTGCATTGTGCCTTAGCTTTTTTATATCGATTGTGACTCTTGGATACATAAAATCCCCCCTGTACTAAGAAAAGGCTGCCGTACACATGCACAGCAGCCCGATTCTATAAATCAAATCAGTTTCAGGCTCTTTTTCATAAGCAATAGTGCTGCTTCGGGATATTCTTTTGAAAGAACACCAAGAGATGCCATAATATAGTCATTGTCCACAAGAATCTTGCTCTCCGAATTCGGGAGCAATTTGTCGCCCCTATTTGATAGTGCGATTTTTTGCATTATTTCAACGCGGTTTGGCAGACGCGTCAATGCGCCGCCCGTTCCAACAATATACTGAATGCCTGTAAGGTCTTTTCCTTCGGCAACTGTCTTCTTACCGGAACCGCCATATAAGTCTCTGAACCCCCCGGCATGTCTATGTGCCGCAAGTACAACCGCTTCCTCTGTAAGACGCTCTACAAACTGCTTCTGCAGGTCTGTGAGCGGAATTGGCTGGTGACCATCGATCAGTTCGTTTACAGCTTCCTCTGTAAGCGCCAGATCTTTAGCAATTCTATCGACGCCAATCAGTTCGACAACATTTTTCATGTTGACATAAACCCCTAGGTCACCTTCAACGGTTCTCTTGGCAACGGGTTCTGGGCTGATCAGGATTCGATTCACTTCTTCCGAACCGTCTGTAACAGAGTGAAGGTCCGTTGTCGCACCTCCAACATCCAAAGTGATGAGATCCCCGATTTCGCTTTTCAAAAGCTTTGAGGCCTCCATGACAGAACCTGGCGTAGGAACAATATGACCACTGACTACTTCGTGAATATGTTCCATTCCCGGTGCATGGATGATGTGTTTTTCAAACACATCCTGAATAACCTTCCGTGTCGGTTCAACATTTAATATATCAATCTTTGGGTAGACATTTTCAACTATGAACAAAAGATCCAACTTACCGACTTCATCAAAGATTTCCTTGATTTCCTCATGGTTTTGTACGTTTCCTGCGTAGATGACAGGTACATCCAAATCCATCTGTGCGACTATTTCCGCATTGTGAATCGCTGTATCGCGCTCTCCGAAGTCAACGCCCCCGGCTATGAGGATAATGTTTGGTTTTACTTCCATGATTTTCTTCTTGTCCGACCGACGCAGTTTACCCGCTGTTACCAGATGGATATTTGCACCTGCGCCCAGTGCAGCTTCTCGTGCTGCCTTGGCAGTCATATCATAAACCAGTCCGTGTACTGTCATTTTAAGACCGCCAGCCGCTGAAGATGTCGCCATAAGCTCATCGTATTCCAGTTCGTCTATGTTCATGTTTCTTTTGAGACTCTCTATGGCCCCGTTGACACCTATGCGTACATCGCCCTCTAGAACGGATGTGGGTGCCTGGCCTTGACCGATAAACTTAGGATCGTTTGTATGAAGATCATTGAAAGCGTTGACAACCGTTGTCGTACTTCCTATTTCTGCTACTAAAACGTCAACTCTCATAATCTGCATCCTTCTTTCTGATCCTCAGATGATCAAGTTATTTCTTTAACCAAATATGCAAAATGCACTCAGTTTCCATGCAGGACATGTCCACCGAGTGCATCAATTACACTTGGTCAGCCAGAAAGCCCTGACATCTGACCATATATACTTATTCCAATTATTTTAAGGGTGATTATTCGCCCTTGATTTCTCTTCTACGCTTAACCATTGCTGTAGCAACGTGAACACCCTTTGTACCTCTTCCGAAGCCAGCGTCCATACCGTTCTTAACAGCCAGTTCAGGCGTAACCTGAGTACCACCAGCACAGATTACAAGCTTATCACGAACACCTTTTTCAATTGCATATTCGTGGATACGCTTCATGTTCTTGTAGTGGATGTCGTCGTGCGAAATGATTGTTGAAGCAAGAATTGCATCTGCATTAAGCTCGATAGCTGCGTCAACAAGCTTTTCAACTGGGCATGAAGTTCCAAGGTATTCAACCTGTACGCCCCACTTCTCAATACCACCATGCTTGATGTCGATTACTTCACGAAGACCAACAGAGTGCTCATCTTCGCCAACAGTAGCTGCAACAACCTTCATTGGGTTTGCTTCCATTTCAGTCCAAAGCTCTTCATTTGAGAAGATTTCTGGCTCTGGTGGAATCTCCAGCTTAGAAATATCAACAGTGAAGTCCAGCTTGCCTTTTACCTGAATACGTGAACCTTCAGCACCGTGAAGCACTTCACAGTGAATCATTTCAGGATCTTGAAGATTCATATGCTTAGCAAACTGCAGTGCAGCTGCTTGAGCTACACGAGGCTCTGTAGGCAGGAATAGTTCAACGACAACTGTACCGTCTGCCAGCCACTCAACCTCAGGCTTGATCAGGCTAGAGTTTCTGAACGCTTCATTTTCATCCATACGGACATTTACGTTATCTGTCTCATCCAGCTCATCGATGTAGATGATCTTATCTGGATTTTCGAAAGTACCGCCACCAATCAGGTCAGCTGGTTCACTTGCACCGTATTGAGCGATATTGTTGTTGCCGTAGTGTGCAGTTACAGGTGCCATGTAGTCGTCATCACGCTTGTAAACAGAACCAGCGCCGATGCCGCCTTCGATTTGACGTGCAATACCGTCACCATTACGCTCTGGGTATTCGCCTGAGTCTACGAAGAAGCCTTTTTCAACTGCTTCGAAGTAACCGCCTACTTCGATCATTTCTTCAAGGTAAAGAACTGATCTTTCGTGAAGTTCTCTAACCTTGTCACGAAGGTAACCTTCGTCTCTAAGTTCAACCATTTCCATAAGTCCGTCCATACCCACCAGTGACTGCTTAGCAGTATCACAAGCTTCGATGTTGTACATATGCCATGGCACGTTACGGCCTTCATCCGGTGTGATTGTTGACTGGATGTCAGCACGTGTCAGTTTGGAAATCATCATGTTCATCACGTGTGTTACTGTTGCTTCACGAGATGATGATGTAACGTATTTTGTATTTTGCTGCGCACGCATTCTGTACTCTGTGAAGAATTCACGAAGTGCAACTGCGTATGGCAGGTCATAGCGCATACAAGGGATTGGTGCCGCAGTCGGAGGAACTGTCGATAGACAGATGTTACCCTTCTCCATGCCTACTTTATGTGAGAAGATTGAGTTCAGACCATGCTGTACAATCAGCTCTGGCATAACTTTCCAAGCGTCACGTGCAGTCGCGTTTGCATTGTGTGCGCCGTCAATTTGAGCCATGTCAGCCCATGCCATAATTCGCTTAGATTCAGCAGCATCGACAAAAGAACGAACCATGTTTACGTTTCTGTAAAGAACGTTGTACTGTGGATCCTGGTGAGCGCCGTTTACGCCTTCTTCTGCAAACATTACCGCGATGTCAGGACCAGCAACACCTGATACGTATGAATGGTAGTTGATTGGACGACCAACCTCATCTTCAATCATATCCAGTGCTTTTCTATGTGCACGAACTTGCTTACGTGTGATTGGAACACCGCCAATACCTTGTGGTGAACCTTCAATCAGACCATCATAGTGAGACTGTCCAGCTGTACGGATAACCATGATATGGTCAGCACCATGCCATGCAGTCATACGCATACGACGGATGTCGTCTTCAAAACGGCCTGATGCGATTTCAGTCGTAATAACTTCCTGTGGCTGTGGATCAAGGTTTTCGAAGTATTGAACTGCAGCAGGAATACCAATGCTGTTCTCTAGAGGCTTAGAGCAATCTTTGAACGTATGACCGCCCATTTGAAGGTCTTCAACCTTTTCTCTCCAAGTCCAACCACGTCTTCTTGGTCGGTAATTTTCAAGATCCGTAAGAATCTCACGTACGTCCATTTTATCTGTTGGATTTAGCTTCTTTGTCATGATTACTTACCTCCCTTGAAGATTTTCACTGCGTCTTCCCAGTGTTTGCCGTCCATTAGCTCAAGGCCGCAAGCACGAATATCCATGTTCTTTTCTTTAGCAACACGGTAAATCACATGACCTACACCTTTGCCCATTAGACCGTGGTCGATTGCCTGCTCCACTAGAGGCTTAGCTTCAAGACTTGAGAATCCCATACGTAGAAGTACAGAACGCTCAACCGATGGAGACGTGTGTGTCTTCGCCAGATCAAGAAGTGGATCCACTACTTTTTCAGCAAGTTCCCAGAAGCGCGCTTTCAGTTCTTCGTCGCTCAGGTTTTCAAGATGCTTACGACGTGCTGCGTAATCATCTTCTCTCTTCATTAGACCTTTCATCAAATCCCTCCGTTTTCTCACTACGGCGTGTATCTCACCAGAATACAGCACCAGTGTTTACATAATATATTTATGTCTTTCTATCTCTATTTTACTGAAGCGCCAAGAGCCTTGAGTGCTTCAAGTACATATGCTTCGTCAGTTCTAGTATCGTCAATCAGGAAGTCAACATCTGCTTTTGAAAGCTCGCCATTGGAACTTTGAGCAACTGCGTTCTTGATAAGCGACTTTTTAATCTTATCCAGATCAAGGTCATTGACTTTAATGCAGTTAGGATGCTCAGGCATGATGATTGTTGTGCCTGGAACTTCTTCTTGAGGATTGCCAAACTTCACTTCAATACCATTGTCTCTAGCAAATGACAGCTGAGGCTGAATGTGCTTGCCAGCGCCAGTATATTCAGTTTCCTGAACGATGATGATTTGATCCTCATCCATTTCCTGTGCCAGTGCAAATGCAGCAGCAAGTGATGTATTTCCAGCCGGACCTCTTTCCATGCCTTCGATTTGAGCAAGAACTTCAGTCATGTAGAATACTTCGCCCTGCTTCACAGTCACATATCTGTCCATATATCTTAGTGGACGTGCAGCAGATCTTGGTACATCTGAACGGTCAGGCCATGTTGAGAATGGAATACCAAATCCAGTATGTCCTGTTGTAAATGATTTTCTGTTAAATTGCTTGTCGCTTGCCATGTGAAGACCGCTAAGGTCTACCGATGCGCCAACAACTTGAACATCTGTAGCGCCAGCTTTAATCAGACCACGTGCTGTTCCTGTCAGGTTACCGCCACCAGCATTTGTACAAACAACAACGTCTGGGTCACGGCCTACCATCTCACGCATTTGAATTGCAAGCTCGTATCCAAGTGTTTCAACACCTGCAATACCGAATGGTGTGTAAAGTGATGCATTGAAGTATCCTGTCTCTTCAAGAAGCGTCAGGAATGTGTAGAATAATTCAGGACCTACTGTCAGCTGAACAACTTCAGCGCCATAAGCCTCGCACTTTCTTGCTTTTTCAATAATTTCAGGCTGTCCCTTGTACTCAGAGTCAAAGCACTCCTGAACGATGATACATTTTAGGCCGTGAATTGCTGCCTGTGACGCTACCGCTGCACCATAATTTCCTGAAGTTGCTGCGATAACACCCTTGTAGCCAAGCTTCTTAGCATGGTATACAGAACAAGCTGCACGTCTTGCCTTGTAGCTTCCAGATGGATTTGCCGCCTCGTCCTTAACGAAAATGCGTGCGCCTTTCCCTTGAGGAGCTACTTTTCTAGCAAGTTTAGTCAGGTTTTTCAGTTCGAAGATTGGTGTATTACCAACGCCGCCTGCTTTTTGAATTTCTTGAACTTCTTCAATTGTATAGCCAGTTTCCTTCATCATTTTTTCGTAGTCAAAACCAATACCTGCATTCTCAAATGCATCATAGTCAAGACCTACAGCTTCTTTCATGATTTCAGTTCTTCGGGCCATTACTGCTGAATAAGAATTATCCTTCATTTGATTCACCTCCGAAGAGAATTTCACGGAGCTGAAGACCAATTTGCAGGAGCTCCGGCACGCAATTTCCAAAAGAGTGAGAGTATGTTGGCATAAGTTCCACCATCTCTCCTTCTGCTATACGACCTGTCAAAGTCTTTACTTTTACATGGTCACCAATTTCCGCTTCATCGGCCTGCAGAAAACCTTTTGTCCAGATTTCCAGCGGTACGGCCTTCGTGTCGTCCGGGATTTGTGGTGCGCGTTCTTCAGATGTTAAAACTGTTCCGTGTACACGTACCCAATCGCCTTTTCTGGCTGCTGCCATGCGAACACCTTCCTTCTAATATGATAGAGAGCGCATAAGCGCATTATTTACAAACAACCTGCGAAATGACCTTTGAACGATTGGCATTCTCCCGTCATTTCGCAGATGAAAATTTCAAATCTTATTTACAGAAGTTTCTGTAGTCGCCTGCTACGATTCTTGGAACAGGAAGGTCGATCATTGTTTTCAGACCTGGGTCAGCATTGATTACTTGAGGAATCATGTTAACGCACATTGCGATTGTTCCTAGACCACCTTCAACCTCTGGAGAAGTTTTCATGTTTACTTCTGGTGTGCCTTTTAGTGTAACGTAATCGCCAGTGAATGTGCCTTCCATTTCAGGTTCGATTTGCTGTGGGTGAATCATGTCGATCTTAACTTCACCATTGATATAGCCTTGACCCGTCATGTTAACGCCTGCAACATTACCCGCAGCAGCGAATCCGTATGGAGATTTTCTGTCAACTGTAGTTACGATTGGCTTCATTTGTTGCTCGAACTTGTCAACTTTCCAGCCAATAGCGTCTGCGATCATGCCAACTGATTCGTGGAAACCAACGTGGCCAGCTAGAGAACCGTCTTCAACACCTTTGTTGAACGCGTCAACTGTAATACCAACGCCTTGCTCTTCCATTACGGCAGGACCGAATGGAGAAAGTGAGTTAACACGCTTTGCTTCGATGTGCTCAATATCAGTCATACAAGCTGTCATAACGCAAACCAGCATATCCATGATGTGACCTGGGTTGATACCAGTGCCTAGGATAGAAACGCCGTTTTCTTTAGCGATTTTGTCAAGCTCAGCAGCAAGCTCAGGGTTTTGAGCTTGTGGGTATGCCATTTCTTCAGCAGTTGAAATAACATTAACTTTTTGCTCAAGCGCATATTTCAGTCTTGGGAATGCCTTTTGTGTAAATGAATCAGTTGCACACAGTGCGATGTCACAGCACTTTTCAGTTAGAACTTCTTCGATATTAGGATTGATAAGAACCTCTGGTGCGTCACCTCTGTCTAGGCCTAGAACATCACGGAAGTCCTTGCCAACACGGTCTGGATGTCTGTCACAAACACCAACGATTTCAACGCCTTCTCTTCTTTCAAGAACTTCTGCCATACCACTACCCATAGCGCCGAAGCCCCAGATTACAACTTTAACATTTTCTTTTCTCATTTTAAGACCCTCCAAGTTTTTAACTATATACTCGAAAGACAAGTCGTCCATTTCGAGATTTGTTTATCACTATAAGCCGCCAATATATAACGCAAGTCGCGTGCCAACTTTTTATTCGTGCATTTTTTTCTATTCCTTTTCAAAACCCCATGCTATCTAGGCGTGGAATTACCACTGAACGCATTGATATTACAGGGTCTTAGCTTAAGAAAACCCTTATCATCTTGTTTAAATGTCCAAAACGCTTCATGCATAGTTTTACATGAAAACGATTCCTTTTTGCATATAAATACGCATTTTGAAATTTTCTTCAATGAATGTGCAAATATATTTGCATGCTAAAAGCAAATATATTTGCGTTTATCCCGCCTATACTTCAAAATCAAAATGCCCTGTTTTTAGGGGCTACATGGACATTAAATCCTCTTATTACAACATTCGTAGCTTCATGCAAAAATATTTGCATGCAAAGTGCAAATATTTTTGCTATTCCATCAGAATATTTATGCTTATTTACAATTTGTTCCATGTATTTTGAATTTAATATAATTTAGCAAGCAATCTTTAGAATTTTGATTATTTTCTGATATTTTGAACATCAATAGATATAGATGGAGGTGTTGAGATATGTCTTTTGGTCAATTGCAGGCTACACATGATGGTATGATGTCCAATCTGTTCTTAACGTTTAGTTCTGATGATGAGAAGTTCGGACTTTCAATACATGAAGTTCGAGAAATAATCAGCTTTCAAAAAATCACAAAGGTTCCGGAACAACCTGACTATATTCGTGGCATCATAAATTTGAGGGGGAATGTCATCCCGACTGTCGATGTCAGAAAACGCTTTGGTCAGCCTACGGGACAGTACACGGATCACACATGTATTATTATCGTTGACATGGCTGGCATAAGTGCGGGCCTTATTGTTGATGAAGTCCTTGAGGTCATGACCCTGGGCATGGATGAGATTTCAGAGCTACCCGATATTCACGAACAGCAGGAGGGCAAATTCATTTCCGGCATAGGCAAACGCAATAAAACCATGTACATGCTTCTCGAATGCGATCGCCTGTTCAGCGACAAGCAACTTAACCAGTTCAAGAATATTATTGAGAATGCATCTTCGGAGCAAGCATCTTAACACTATACATAATCTAATTTAAATAAGATCCTATAAAAAGGGACCTCCATAATGGAAGTCCCTTTCTCATGTTCACTATTTAAATGAGCCTAAACGAAGTTGATTCAATTATTACAGCACTTAACACAGTTTCTTCCCGCAGTCTTTGCATCATACATGTTCATATCCGCAATCTTGAGCAAGTCCTTAATCTGCATCCCTTCTGTGATGGTTGCTGTGCCAAAACTGCACGTCATGTTACCCACGACTTCAATTCTTGTATCCTCAATAATTCCCCTGAGTTTCACAGCTAAATCACATGCACTCTGAGCACTCGTGTTTGGACAGATAATGAAAAACTCCTCGCCTCCCCACCTAGCCAATGCGTCGACTTCTCTCAAATTCCGCTTCAGTGTCTGAGCTATTTTTACCAGAACATCATCTCCGACATTATGCCCGTACGTATCATTCACTTTCTTAAAATGATCCACATCCAGCAATATGACTGAGAACACAGCTCCATAGCGCTGATACTGTTTGTAGACATCTTGGAGCAATTGATCCACTTTGCGTCGGTTAAAGACTTGTGTGAGGGTATCGATCGTCGACAACTTTTGGAGCTTGTCATTGAGTTCTAGTAATTCTTCATTTTTTGCCTTCAGATCATCCGTCCTTTGCTGAACAATGGCTTCCATATGCCTATACGTCAAGGCATTACGCAAGGAAATCGCTATTTGTATTGCAATATGCCGTATAAAGGATGCTCTGTCTTCAGAAAACACATAGGCGGTCTGGTTGTTTTCTAGATAAACAACACCTATCAATTCACCTTGATTCATTAGCGGATGGCCAAACACCGATTGAACGCCTTCTCTTATTACATAGCTGTCCTGCCTGAAAAACTCCTCTTCCAATGCATTGCTCAAATTAAGCGACTCTTTTTTCGATAAGATATAATTGATGACTGCTTGGGGCAGGTTCATGGAAGCAACATCTGAATGCGTTGAAAACTCAGAATTCCTTCCAGAATCCACTGTCGCTTTCAGCCAGTGTTCACTGCTTATTCTACATAACATGGAGGCTTTAGTGGCACCTGCATTCTCTAGTAAAATTGCAAGTGATTTCTCCATCATTTTTTCAATATTGATTTCTTTAGCTATTATCCTGGAAATTTTTATGATTGTCTCGAGATCGAGCTGCGTTAGCAAATCATATCCTGAAATTTTTGTGCTCATCGATTTAAAACTACTCTGTGCCTTCGGCAAACCATACGTTTTATCTTCTGTATACATATAACGCGCCTTGCCCAGTGCACCCCACTTCATATAGCACTCATAGGCGCTCTTCTTATAATATTTAAAAAGTTCTACGTATTCCTGCTCTGCATAAAAACGGCTCATATATTCCCTACATAAAGCTTCATCTGCAATAAACCGATGTTTAACGGTCTCTTGCAGCGCTAAATCATATAATTCTCTTGCCTCAGTGAATTTTTTCTCTGCTCTTTTAATTTCCGCAGCTAGCAGTAAATATCTATGCTTGAAGTTTATGCTGTCCTTGACATTTTCCATTTTGGATAGATTATCATATGCCTTTAAAAGAGACTCTTCTTTTGCTGATATTCCCAGTCTGATCAAGCCATCCATTTGGTAATAAATCAAAGCATGCATCAACCCAGTACCGCCATCCAGATATTCAAATAAGGCTTTGGAGGCTTCCAGTCCCATATCATACTGTTCATAGATCAGGCAAATATACGTCTTCAAATAATAGTAAACAAAAGCAGCTGTTCTGTGATTGCGTTCAATGATTTCAGGCATCATGCCACTTTCACTGAACCATTTACCTTCCAATGTGCAGGTTTCATTTCCGTGAGCCAGCTGATCTATCGCTTGCTGATATATTTTTTGAAACAACAATTGGGTCTGTTGATTGATGGCCTCAAATGCTTTGGAATACCTGCTGAATAATTTGCTCAAATTACTTAATTCACGACCGGCTAAAAAAGACATAAAGCACACGCCATGCCCAGCAAAGCCTGCATAAGAGTAATCTCCAATTTCAATTCCAGTGTTAAATCCTGTCTCTAAGAGTTCAATACTTGCACTGGGGTGGATTTCATAGTAAAGAACATGCTGCGCAGTCACCATATTGATTTTAGGGATTTCTGACTTGGCATTCATCTTCTCAATCAAATCCAGAGCCAATCTCGCAAAAGCAACGCCTTCCTGAATCATGCCCATATTCCCACTGATGACTGTTCCATAAAAGGCGTATCCGAAAGCCGAGTATTTGCAATTTCCATGTTCCAGAGACAGCATAATCATCTCGACAAACACAAGCAGCAATAACTGAGGTGCCGTATTGAAAAGCAAGGGCGTAAGTCCCGTCAGCATCTGCATAACACCAATTACTGATTGATCATCCGTGAGTGGTAAATCAATCAGGTCGCTAGGGCGTCGATTATTCAGCTTATTAGCCAATCGACCCATTGCCTCTCCATACATCTGTGGTGTTACATCCAGTGTCATTTCTATGCCAAAGGCGTTTAATGCCTCTATTGCTAACTCGAGTCCCTCCTTATGCATGAGCCGAGACATATGGGAGTGTACCTCGACATCGTAGAGCGGCGCCATATCCACGGGTTGTCGAGCATATATTTTCACGCGTTCAAACAAGACATCCAATTCATCGAACAGGCCAAGTGCATAGTAGCTCTTTCCCAGATGGTTATAAATGTCCATACATATTTCATAGTCCTCACTTTCGAGTCCTATCTTCAAGGCAGCCTTGAAGAACTCGATGGCATCATCATACGCTATGCTGACAAACGCAAACACACCTGCTTCATAGAGGACATCACATTGTTCAGACTTGATGATCTGATCTGCATGCTCTTCTGCCGCAATAATATGTCTGGCAATCTCTATCTTACTGACAGATGCATGGTCTTTTATAGCATGATAAATTTCAAGATGGTTCACCTTAATCGTATCGGCATCAACCAGGCAATAGCAGGCCTGCTGAATCTGGTCATGACCAAACGCCAGATGACCATGTTTTCTCTTGACAATATAGCCTTCCAGAATTGGATAATACAAAAGTGCATCCAATGTTTCCATATCCATCTTTGAAACAGATAACAATATTCTTTGATCAAATTCATGTCCTAGACAGGCTGCCAAAGCGAGCAGACTTTTCACCTGATCTGCAAGGCCTTTCAATTGTTTCGCCAAAATTTCAGCGACATTCGCATAGATGTCCAGATGGTCAAATAGATCCGCCTCATAGACCCAAGTATCTGCTTCAGAATCGAAAGCTACCAGTTCATCCTCAGCTATTTGCCGAACCAACTGTTTCATATAGAAAGGATTCCCTCTTGTCTTCTTTACCAAGCCAGACAAAATATTTTCATACACTTCTCCAAACGAGTCTTTGAGCCAGCTCACCATATCTTGAACACTAAGTGGATTTACCACAATATCTGCAATATCGATATCACTTGAGACATTAAAAGAGATTTCACGAATATGCGTTAATCTGTGTGATGCATCCACTTCATTTATTCTATAGGCTCCGATCAGCATAAAATATGGAATACCGCCCCCAAGTATGATGTCCTCTATGAGTTCAAGTGCTGGATAATCTATCCATTGCAAATCATCCATAAAAACAATAATTGGGCGTTCCTTCGTAGAAAAGGATTCAATGAACAGCTTTACAGTTCGCTTTAATCTATTTTGTGATTCCTGAAGGCTTAAGCCGTATTCATCTTCATCGACCTTAAATATCGTTTTCAGTTCAGGAATTATTTTAAACATGACAGACAGGTTCTGACCCAGTCTTGTCTCTACGCTTTCGATCCAGTGCGCAACCGCTTCAAGACCTTCAAAACTTAACTGGGTATAAAATGCGTCGAATATGTTCCTTATAACAGCATAAGGCTGATTCTTGCTATATTGGTCGTATTTTCCGTCTAAAAAGTATCCCTTACTTATAGTCAGTGGTTTAAATAACTGTTTGACTATGGTCGTTTTTCCTACACCGGAATATCCACTTAGCCAGACAAGTGACGTTTTTCCCTGAACTGTTTGAGTGAAGGCTTCTTTCAGTTTTTCGGCTTCCTTCTCTCTACCGTAAACACCATCTCTTAAATGATAAGTTCGATTCATGTTCTTTTGACAGATTTCGAAACGTACAGATCTATCCTCAGAGACCCTTAAGATATCCTCTTTCAATTGCATCAGGTCACTGTATCTCTTTTCAGGATTCTTCTCCAAAAGTTTCATGATGATTTTAGATAACATCACAGGTACACCTTCGCGAATGTCTGCAGGCGCTTTTGGAATTTTTGCAATATGCGCATGAATCATACTCAGGTAATCTTCAGTTTCAAAGGGCAGTTTCCCTACAAACAACTCATAGAGTGTCACACCCAAGGAATAGTAGTCTGTTCTATTGTCTATGCCCCGATTCACCCTCCCGGTCTGTTCCGGAGAAACATATGGCAATGTGCCTTTAAGGTGAGATTCTATGGCATATTCCTCCTGATAATTACGGACAATTTCAGACAAATTGAAATCAATAATAACACTTTTGCGCTCGATAGGATTCCAAATGATATTAGCCGGATTGATATCTTTATGTATGATATTGAGAGTATGCACTGCCCCTAAAGCATCAATCAAACTTAATGCAATTTCTATCTTTTCATCTTGGCTGAGCCTCTGTTCTCCAATCAATTCTTTAAGTGTATGGCCGTCAATATATTCCAGGACCAGTACACGAGGATGTTCATTTATGATTTCAACCGCTTTGACAATCTGGTCGTGATCTATCATTTTTAAAATACTGTATTCCTTTTGCAGCAGATCCTCTAGTGATAATCCAGAGGTTTCATCGCCAATTGTTTTTAGTGCTACCCTTTTGTTCCTCTTCAGGTCAAAGCCTTTATAAACTAAAAACCCATTGCCTTTATAGATTTGCGTCAGCTCTGTAAATCTTTTTGTATTCAACAGCCTCACCACCTCGAATATTCTATACCCAATAAATAAGATACGATTCTGTTGCTTAAACCTTTACCACCTAAAAGAAAGACACCTCATTTGCTCTGCATAAAAAAAGCTGCACAAAGCAGCTTTTCATGATTTTCTATTCTATTAAATGATACTTCTTGAGCTTATGCTGAAGATTTTGTCTTGATATCCCCAGTTTTTTTGCTGCCCGTGTAACATTTCCGTTTTCGATTTTCAAATGCTGCGTAATGATTTCTGACTCAATTCTTCCGATGTAATCAGGCAAATTGTCCATTTCACCATAGTCAGCCTGTCCTTTTGTAATGGTTCTGTTGACCAGAATCTCCTCAACATGGTTCGGCAGGTGTTCACGCCCAATGACATGCTCATCGCCAATCATGTTCATGGCGCTTTCTATGAAGTTCTGAAGCTCACGTACATTGCCCGGCCAAGCATAGGTTTGGAAGGCCTCTATCAGCTCCTGAGACATCATCCATACATCCTTGCCCAGCTGTTCGTTATAGGATCTTATAAAGAAATCGGTCAGCAACGGTATATCGTTCAGTCTTTCACGCAGGGGTGGTATTTTGAGGCTGATCACATTGATACGGTAATACAGGTCTTTTCTAAACATGCCTTTTTCAACAAGAATGTGAGGGTCTTCATTTGAAGCTGCAATAATACGCACATTGACAGGAATATCCTTCTGCCCACCAATCCGGCGTACGTAGCTTTCCTGAAGCACTCTCAGAATTTTCGCCTGAAGCGGCAAGCTCATTGAATTGATTTCATCAAGAAAAAGGGTTCCACCGTCCGCCTGTTCAAACAGGCCCGGTCTGTCGGCTGCACCTGTGAAGCTCCCCTTCACAGAACCAAATAGAATGGCTTCTAGAAGAGACTCGGGAATAGCCGCACAGTTCTGAGCAATGAAGGGCTTCTCTGCCCGCCCGCTCATGGAATGGACACTTTGTGCAAACATCTCTTTTCCGGTACCCGTCTCGCCGACAATCATAACGCTCGATACTGTACCCGATGCTCTTTGTCCAATTTTTATGGCACTAAGAAGATTGTTCTCCCTGCCGACGATGTTATCAAACGTATAGAACTGTCTTCCGTTAACACGTTTCTTCTTTGGCTTGATCAGCTGCTCACGAAGTGCCATAATTTCTTCAGACAAGTTTGAAACTTCCGTAAGGTCTTTTGCGATTTCAACAGCGCCAATAAGCTTGGTATCGCTGTAAATTGGATATGTTGTATTACTCGTTCTAATTTTTTTGCCCTTTAGATTCAGGTAGGTCTGATGCTCCTTGACGATTGGCTGCTCTTTCTCAAGCGCTGTCAAAAGTGTTGAATTCTCTTTGGTCCAGTTTGGAAACACATCCAGAAGGTGCTTTCCAACGACCTGATTCTTTTCAAGGCCTTCTATTTTTTCCATGGAATCATTGTAAATAAGGGTAATACCGTCATTATTAACAATATGCACCCCTTCTTCAATTTCGTGCAGGATTGATTCTATGGCTTTTATCATCAATTCATGTTTCATGGCAGCCTCCACTTCATAGGTGCAAATATATTTTCACACTTATTATACTACCATTTCAACAAACGATTAAAAAGCCCTCATCCTCAATTGGTTATGTTATCCGTCAGCATGACGGTTTCAAGCTGCTCGTACATCTTAAGTATTGCACAGTCCCGACCTTCAGCCTTTGCAGTATAAAGCGCCTGATCTGCCAGGTCGACAAGCTCTGTCTTTCTAAATGCACTCAGCGCGCTGCAGTACAAGCCGCCCACGCTGATTGTAATACGTCTTTCTTCATTATCAATAGTGTAAAACATGTCCAGATCACGTACGCAGGCATTTAACTCCGAACCGATTTGATTGGCTTCATACAGCTGCAAGCCAATTTTTATGAAAATGAACTCTTCCCCGCCATACCGGCCTACAAAAGCGTTATATCGTTTGGCCATTTGCTGGAGTGCCAAACCGATTTTCTCAAGACAGACATCTCCAAACAGGTGTCCCATGGAATCATTGACACGCTTGAAGTGGTCGATATCTATCATGAAGAGTCCGATTGAAGTCTTCTCACTGCCCCTGTTTACGTTTCTGGAAATGCGTATAAGCTCTGAGTCAATTTTTCTTCTGTTCGGAAGCTTTGTAAGCTTGTCGTGCATTGCCTGATGTGACAGCTCTTCATTTTGCTTTTCCAGAAGTTTGATTTTTTCACGTTCATTCTGAATTTCAGAATCAAGTATGGATGTAAGCGCATTCACCCTATGCTCTGCACTGGCAGCAAGTTCACCATGTGCTGACTTTTCAAGATTCAATATTTTAAGTTTCAGGATCAGATTATTTGCGTCCAGCTTCTGAATCAGATTATGATACCGTTTGAAGTGGTAAAGCGCCCGTTCATAATTTCGTCTTGCTTCATAATGCTGATTGAGAAGCAGTTCAATCTTGCTGAGCTTAAGCTCCGCACGGGCTTCAATGGCCAGTTTCTGAGCATGTGTCAGGTAGTCAATTGCCGACTCAGGCTTGTCTGGATACTCAAGCTTGTAAATCTCCATCAGAATATCCAGCTGATAGAAATTATTTCTTACACCCTCCAGGGTTTTCAGCGCTGAATCGTAATAATCGCGCGCACGCTCTGGTTCGTTCTTTTGTACATACAGGCGGCCGAAGTTCAAGTATAGTTCCGAGAGATTGATGGTTTCAGGATCTTCTTGAAAACTGGAAAATGACTCCTGAAAACATTTCTCAGCCTCATCAAGACTTCCTTCACGCAAGTGAAGCTCACCAATATTCTGAATGATTGACCCATAATACCGGGTAAGCTTGTTTTCTTCAGCCATGGCAAGGCCGGTCTCATATGTCAGACGGGCTTCTACAATATCTCCCGCATGCTTTTTAACCTCTCCCAGATTATTGAGCGAGGCCATCATGAGTTCCTTATTATTCAGAGTCTCCGCCAGGATATAACACCTGTTGAAGTTATCTAAGGCTAATTCATAAAGCCCATTGTAATAGTACAGAATACCGATGATATTATGCAGACGCATCAAACCGTCCTTATCATCTTCCGTTTCGAAAAATGTCCGTGCTTCACGCGCACAGTCAACAGCCTCCTCATAGTTCGAGAGCACTCTATCCGCCATAAGAAGCGCAAGATAAGCTTCACCCATAACTTCCTTACAGGCGTTCTCCTTGGCCTTGTTTACAGCTTTCAAAGCATGAATCCTGGACTTGTCTGGATCCTTGGCATTCATCTTCTTCGATTGTTCGATAAGAGATAATATTTCATTACGAATCTTTTCCATAATGCACTCCATGATACCTATGAAGGATGTTGGATGCTGTTTAGTAACTGCAATTGCTCCACAGCATCTTACCGCGAGGATTACTCTTATTTGACCATGCTTATTGCCATATTAGTATTTTATACAAAATATTTAGAAATGTCCAACTTTTGTCCTATAAACCTTTTCCACTATCTGTCACATTAAACAGTTCCTTGGGATAAGGTTCAAAAAGGGTCTGCGTTGACAGATAGGGTTCATCAAACCGGATGACCCAGCTTCTCAGGAGGGCAATCAGAACCGACAGGGGTATTTTCTTATTCATATACAGTTCTATGTTATCCAGAAAATAGACCTTTTCCTCATCAGACAGGTCTTTTTTGAAATAGCCATAGACATGGAGAAGCGCATTGATGTTCCTGCTTCTATTCATAGGCTGAAGCAATATCTTTTTCAAATTGACTTCATAGGCTGTATAGACCGCTTCCACCGAGCATTTATCGTGATTTGCCACAATCTTGCCCATGACTTTCAGCGTACCCGGACTTAATGCCATAAAGAGATACTTATTTTCTGAATGGAATTTCACCAGCGCTTTAAGTGTGCCAGATCCCTTAACTTCTCTGAATGTGCTCAAGGTAAATATGCCAATCAAAAATTGCTCGCGAATGTTAAAGTGTCTGAGACGGCCTTCATTCTCAACAGGATAGTCATCATAATATGCTTTCACCCTTCCCCCGAATACACCCGATGTCTTGCCAGGGTATATGTTTGACTTACCGGGTCCCTTGTACATTTTTACATCATTGAAGCCGCACGACGGCGACCGGTGTTTGAGTATGAAGCCGTCCACATCCACATCGGTCAGATTTTTTAGAAACGCGTCTGAGAATACCAGCATTTCACTTGTTTTTTCTTCCCCGGACTTGGAAAAAACCAGGTGATCTGCCTTATCATCATCCCTGACTATACGGAGCGCTTCCCTTGGTGCTGGAAGCCCAATTTCCATTTCAGGACATACAGTAATGAAATTCACGTATGGTTTCAAATATTCAACAACTTCACTTTTTATCATCGTCCCGTCATATCGGCACGCAGCGTGTTCAAGACATTTGCTTATAACAACTGTCGGCTTTTGAAATGTTCTCATAAGCGCTCACCCTCCCTGTTTCCTATGGCTTACAATTGCATGATCTGTAATTTTTAGTCATTTTAATATATACCATTAAAAAGACTGAAAACACAACGTTTTCCCTCCGCATTCCACAATCATTGCTATTGCCTTATTGCTCACATTATTTTACACTGAAAGTGAATAGATTAATCGCAGACAAGAGTCCCTATAGCGATTGGAGGAAGTTATGAGTGCAATTGAAGTAATTGGAAAAAGACATAGCGTTAGAAAATTCACCGATGCCCCTGTACCACAAGAGGATATCGAAAAAATGATCAAGGCGGCAACCCTTGCCCCTTCCGGCAAGAATGTTCAGAACTGGCATTTTGTTGTCATTAAGAATCAGCAGATGATCCAGGACATGGCAAAGGCAGTGGAAGCAAGAAATATCGAGCTGTCTGGATTTGCTGAAACAGACCAGGACAGAAAATTCTCCAAAATGATTAAATACCATACGGTTTTCAAGAATGCACCGGTTGTGATTCTTGTTTATGTTGGTCCTTATCCTGCAAGCGGACTGGAACTGATCAAGGCATCGGGCGCTTCCATGGACGAAATCCATACCTTCTTAAAGCCATCACCAGGCATACAGAATATTGGTGCTGCCATGCAAAACCTTCAGCTTGCTGCAGCAGATATGGGCTACGGTGGATGTTGGATGACTGGCTGCAATTACGCCGCTAAGCAAATTGAAGAGGTCGTAGGTTTTTCTAAGGAAGGTTATCAGCTGGCATGCATGACACCAATTGGTGTTCCAGAAAACACAAGTCAGATGAGCCCGCCTCGAAAGCCTGTAGAAGAAGTCATGACTGTGATTGAATAAATCAGAGCCAGCTGTCTTGTAGATCTGACGAGGCAAACACAGATGAAACCAAAAAGGACCGTGACCTACACCTCTTGAAAAGAAGTGCAGATCATGGTCCTATTGTTTTTTCATAAAGCTTTTAACGTGCCACGGTTTCCTTTATAAAAACTGACAGGTCATATTTCAAGTCAATCTCATATGGATTCTGCCCCAGGCTATCCTCTATGATGCGTATGATCGGTCGTGTTGCATAACCGCGTCTCACATCAACAACGATGCCCTTTCGCCCATCCTCAAGCACCACAGTTTCCCCTGGCTTGTAAATGGTGATGTTCTCAATGAGTGTTTTGAGCAAATTTGCGTCAATACGTTCTATCGCTTCAGCCATCATGACATCAAGCGCCTTGTAGATTGGCATTTTCTTCTGATATATGCGGTCTGAAGTCATGGCATCGAACATATCGCAAATGGCAACAACCCGGGTGTAAATGGATATATACCCCGAATCAAGTCCGCGCGGATAGCCACTTCCATCAAGACGTTCATGGTGTCCGTAGACAATCTGCTTGGTAATGCCTGAAAGGGTGATATCGTCCTTAATAAGTTCGTAGCCTCTGGTTACATGCTCCTTGATGTGGTCATACTCATCTGGAGTAAGGGAGTTCGGCTTATTTAGAATATGATCTGCTATCTGCATCTTTCCAATATCATGCATGAGGGCGCCGAGCGCCATATGCTGAATCTTGTCCCGGTCCATCTGCAGGGCCAGGCCCACTACAATACTGAGTACAGATACATTCACACTATGTGCATAGGTGTACATATCTGTTCCCATAAGCTCCACCATGTTGTACATACGCTCTGGCATATCTGCAAGCAGGTCAAACAAATCCTTTATGACATCACGGTACTCATTGATGATTTCTGTACTGATCATCTTGCCCTTGGATTCATTCAGCTGATTAAAGGACTTCTTCATAATGCGTTCAACCTTGGCAACGCTTTTGATTTTGACCTCATCAGGAATGATTGACATGGGCACGATGCCATCTGACAGCTCATCCTCGACATAAATATAATAGATATTGTTCCGCTTTAGACTGCTCACCATTCTTTTTGAAAGAACGACACCTGCTGCGAGGAGCATGGAAGAATCGGATGAATAAATAGTTTTTCCCAATATGTCGTTGTCGTTAATCGAATCAATTGCTACGAGTCGCATACCGACACCTCCTACCTAAGACATATATACCTTCAAACTCAATAAACTATCATTGAATATCCATTTCAAATTCAGAACTGGATTTCTTAAAATAACCATGTGCAAGCTGAAGGTATGCCTCCGGATCCAATGAAATAATTGCAGGAAAATCCTTGGCGCCTGTCTTTTCAATCTCTTTCTTGAATCTTGCCCTTACTTTATTGAATATTCCAATCGAATATGGATTTTTCAATTTCTTTGCATACATCCCTGAAAACTCAAGATGTGCGTAAGCTTCATCAAACTTGTTTTTCTCGAGTTTGATCAAAGCCATGTAGCCCTCTGCAATTGCACGCTTCCATACAGTCCCATAGACATCGAACTGCCTGATGGCTTCTTCAAAATAGGCGCTCGCTTCGTCTTTTCTGCCAAAGTCAAAGGCCGTCTGACCTGCATTGGTCAAAAAGATGGAGGTGCATCTGGAAACCCCAGAAAGCTCACTGATTTCAATTGCCAGTTCATAGCTTTTCATAGCTTCATCGAACTTGCTTTGCATCCTGTGAAGGTCACCCAGATAATTATGGCAGGCGGCAATATTAAGTCTATACTTTCCGCGTCTGTTGTCAATGGACTTGAATAAGGCAATTGCTTCACGCAGTTCTGTTTCTGCTTCATCATACCTGTGCATGAGCATAAGCGCAAGACCACGCAGACGCTTTATCATGCCTTCCTCTTCCTTTGACTCATAGTACTTCAATATTTCCAGGGCCTTACCTATGGAAACATTCATCAGGACTTCGTCGTAGGTCTGAACAGCATAATTGACAAGCTGGCGAATGCCCTTAAGCATAAAATCGAAATCGTGATGATCATTTGCCAGATCTATGAGCTCATCTATGGCCTTTCTTCCCGTATCATAAAGTCCTTCTCTGATATAATATCTGCCCTGCATTAACAAAAGGCGCATCATGAGATTTTCCACTTCATTCTGAATACGGGACTGCTCGCGGAGGATTTCCAAATCGGACTCTGCCTCTTTGAACCAGAGCATAACCCTGTTGTTGTCAGCAAGTCGAAGGGTCTTATTGTCTATGCTGACATCAATCACCGGATAAAGCTCGTGCTCGAAGTTGAGAAACCCTTCGATATAGATGAGATGGTATTTCATAGCCTTGACCTGCTCGTCAGCCTGACGATAATGATATATCAAACGCTCATATCCGTAGGTCTGAACATGCTGCAAAAACCACTCCGCAATTTTCAAATTGAGGACTTTTTTCTTCGTCCCGCTTAAATTCTCATAAATATACTCTCTGATTTTATGGTGTGAAAATGAAAACTGACCTGTATCAATGCCTTCCAGCAAGATATTCTTTGCCTGGAGCTCATCGAGCATATCTAACAGCTCAATCTCGCTTTTCCCACTGACCTCCCGCAGGGCTTCAAACTCGATTTTATCAGAAAAACACGCCGCCAGATCCAGGAGATTGGACGTGTCACGCGTCAGCTCGTTAAATCGTCCTTCTATAATATTACGCATGGCTGGTGTCATTGAATTGTCTTCAGAGGCAAACAGTGCGTTAATATATTCCTTTATAAAGAAGGGATTTCCTTCCGTCTCCGTATAAATGACATCCACAATATCCACATCATTTATTTCTGTGTCCGTCTGCTTTAAAAAACCCTTTATGTCCGCTTTTGAAAATCTGGACAAATGCACCGCTTCAACAAGACCATTTCTCAGCAGCGTCGCTTTCATCTTCCTAACGGCATTGGAAGAACCGCTTCTCTTAAGTCCAATAATCATCAGCTTGTTGCGTCCATATTGCAGCATCAGGCTAGTGAGAATGGAAAGACTCATCTCATCCATCCACTGAAGGTCATCAATGGTCAGAACGATTTTGCAGTTTTCAGCAATGACACCAAACAGTTGACCTATTATATCCTCAAGAAGATGTACCTGAAGTGTTGGGCTCAGTGCGATACTCTGCTCCACGTCTATTTCATCAATAACCAGTCTGTCCGCAAAGGATGGAAAGACACGTATAAGCTCTCGCCGCCACTGAACTGGCCAGAAGATCTCCATACGGTTGGTCAGGTCAATAATCTGCTCCAGAATAGCGTGCCAAGGCTTTAAGTAGAAAGCCGCCTCTGACTGATAGCAAATAATACTCAGCATGACCGTACCCTGCTTATTCTTCCGATCATCCAGCCTTTGCTGGTTGAGGAAGTTCTGTAGCAGCGTCGTCTTCCCTATACCAGCTTCACCTTCAATAATGACGGATTTATAGGATATCCCTGCTTCGTAGTTGCGCAGGGACTTGTTGATGGTCTCCAGCTCCTGTTTTCTGCCATACATGCTGGTTGCAGGCTTGGGTGCAGACTCCTCTTCCCGTTGCATTGCCAGTTTCTCAAAAAGACTCTTTGTTTCAAGGTCCGGTTCGACACCAAGGTCTTCGTTTAGAAGATTCTTCAGTGCCTGGAAAATCTTAAAGGATTTGTTTACATGTCCCGACTTCGCATAGGCGTCCATAATCAGCCTGTAAGCTCGCTCATCATAAGGGTCGACTTTAATGACCACCTGCATGGTCTGGATCAGATGGTTTAGGTCTTCGTCCTTTTCATGTTCCACGTTCTCATATGCAAACTCTGTGAATCGCTCCCGGCAGTGTTCTCTGAATCCGATGACCCAGTCATCGAAATTCATGGCATTCTTTACCGTATATCCCTGAAGAAAAGGACCCGTATACGCATCAATCTCTCTATCTTTGAGAAGTGAATCCACGTCACACGTCAGTTCAATGCCTTCTCCAATTTCTACGACAGTACGTTTAGGTGTTTTAAGCGCTTGGTCACCCAAGGTCTTTTTAATCTGATATAGGGCATTACGCAGATTCTTTTTAGCAGTTTCTTCTTTTAGTTCGCTCCAAAATAAATTAACCAGCTCATCTCTGGTTACGCGTCTTCTAACGCATAAATAATAAAAAATAGCCTCTGCTTTTCTGAAAGGAAATTCTATCGTCTCGCCATTTATTACTATTTTAGGTACGCCAAAGAGTATGACTTGAATTTTCATTTTATTCCCCCGAAATATGGCTATAACCCGGATAATTGACTATTTAATTATAACAGAAAGAGCCTCTATCGTCAGTATATTTATAATTATTAAGGTCCCTCCCTGAATTTATTGACGCACCCGATATCATCTATAAGAATATTGTGATATTTTGCAGGATTATAAAATCAAGACACTACTCTTGCGCGTGCACAAATAGCGTCTTGATTCTATAAACGTACAGGGTCTGATAAGGCAATATGCCTATTTATTATTTCTACAATCTAAGAGCTGTCGTTTTCACGACAGCTCTTTTATGATTTTACTGAAATCCTTCTGATGGAATTCTATTATGAAATTCTATTCGATATCCATGATTCTCTTTTCAAGAACCTGGTTCATAGAGAACTCTTCAACACCAAGGTAGTATTCAGCAGTTTGGATCATAGCTTCCATAGGAAGAAGTCCGATAACTTCTGAACCGATTACATTAACACCGTAACGCTTGGCTTCGATGCGAATAAGCTCGAATGATCTGTAAAGAGGTGTTTTTGTGTAGTCAGTCATGTTCATAGAAACCTGAGTCAGGTTACGATCTTCCATTGCAATGCCAATGCCCTTGCAGTAACGCAGACCGCCGCTTAGATGACGAACACGCTTAGCGATTGCATTTGCAATATCAAGGTTGTTCGTGTCAAGAATTACATTGAATGCTACAAGTGGCATACGTGCGCCAACTGCTGTAATACCTGCAGTTGGGTGAATTTCTGTACCAAAGTCAGGAATCCACTCTTCTTCTTTAACCTTCTCAGCCATACCTTCGAATTGGCCCTTACGAACCTTCGAAAGGTTTTGTCTATGTGAAGCTGACGCTGCTTTTTCGTATAGGAAAACTGGAATCTGGTGCTTTTCAAACACTGCTTTAGCAGTTGCTTTTGCAAGCTCAATTGCTTCTTCCATTGTGAAATTTTTAATTGGAATGAACGGAACAACATCCGTTGCGCCCATACGCGGATGCTGACCTTCATGCTTGTTCATATCGATTAGCTCAGCAGCCATACCCATAGCATTTACAACAGCTTCCTTAAGTGCTTCAGGCTCGCCTACCAGAGTAACAACCGTTCTGTTATGGTCTTCGTCACTGCTGTAATCAAGCAGCTTCACACCATTTTTTCCTCTGAAGTTGTCAATAATTTTCTCAATTTTGTCTTTGTCCTTACCTTCACTGAAGTTAGGTACACATTGTACGATTGTTTGCATGAAAATTTCCTCCTGTGCATTACAGTATGGAACTTGCATGACTCAGCATGCAAGTTCCCATTTTTCCAAACGTTGACCTACAAATTTCTAATTACTTCAACCCGTATTTGTTAAATGCATTTTCCACAAGGCCGCCAACAAGTTTCTCATCAGCAACGTATGGAATTGTAATATGATCAGATCCGTCATAAAGCTGGTTGTATTCAATTGAAGTTTCAATTGCATGCTCATTTCTAGCCCAGTTACGACGAGATACGCCTACCATTGTATCCCATGGTACAGCACGACGAAGAATTCTGTCAACTCTTTCAGAACCGTCAAGAACCATACCGAAACCGCCGTTGATAGACTTGCTGATACCAACGCCGCCACCATTGTGAAGCGCTACCATTGTCATACCACGAGCAGCATTTCCTGCGAAACATTGTGTTGCCATTTCAGCAGTCATGTTTGAACCGTCATAAATGTTTGAAGTCTCACGGAATGGAGAATCTGTACCGCCAGTATCATGGTGGTCACGACCCAGCATAACTGGTCCGATTTCGCCTTTTCTAACCATATCGTTAAACTTAAGTGCAATGTTCATTCTACCAAGTGCATCTTGGTAAAGAATACGTGCTTGCGTACCAACAACAAGACCATTTTTGTCTGCGTCACGAACCCAAACATAGTTGTCTCTGTCCTGTGGACGTCTATTAGGGTCAATACAGCTCATTGCAGCCGCATCTGTCTTAAGCAAGTCTTCCTTCTTGCCTGACAGACATACCCATCTGAATGGTCCGTAGCCGTAGTCAAACAGCATTGGGCCCATGATGTCTTCAACATATGATGGCCAGATAAAGCCTTCAGACTCATCTTTGCCATTCTTACAGATTTCAGGTTGTCCAGCATCGTAAACTGCTTTCATGAATGCATTACCGTAATCGAAGAAGTAAGATCCATTTGCAGTAAGGTCCTTAATAAGCTCATAATGCTTAAGAAGCGTCTTGTTAACAAGTTCAACAAATTTCTTCTTGTCATTGCCAAGAAGCTCTGTACGCTCTTCAAATGTAAGACCTTGTGGACAGTAGCCGCCATCGTATGGAACGTGGCAAGAAGTCTGGTCAGACAGCAGGTGGATTTGAACCTTGTTGTCCACTGCGTATTGCAGCAGGTCAACAATATTGCCGAAGAATGCGATCGCACGGCCTTCGCCCTTGTCCATGTACTCTTTTGCTTCTGCAAATGCTTCCTTAGGATCTGCAGTCCAAGAATCTACCCATCCTTGCTCATGACGTGTCTCAATTCTAGATTTATCGACTTCGGCAATGATACCAACGCCGTTTGCAATCTTAACCGCTTTACCTTGAGCGCCTGACATACCACCAAGACCTGAAGTTACATATAGGAATCCACCCAGATCCTGATCGCCAGTAATACCGTACTTCAGACGGCCTGCGTTCAGAACTGTATTGAAAGTACCGTGAACGATACCCTGTGGTCCAATGTACATCCAGCCGCCTGCAGTCATTTGGCCGTAGTTTGATACGCCCATAGCAGCTGCTTTGTTCCAGTCTTCTGGATTGTCGTACATACCGATCATTAGACCGTTTGTAATCAGAACACGTGGTGCTTCAGGAGAAGAATGGAAAAGACCCAGCGGGTGTCCACTCATGACAACAAGTGTCTGGTCCTGAGTCATGACTTCAAGATACTTCTTGATAAGTCTGTACTGCATCCAGTTCTGGCATACACGGCCTGTTTCACCGTAAGTAACCAGCTCATATGGATAGAGTGCGATATCAAAGTCAAGGTTATTGTCAATCATAACCTGAACGCCTTTTGCTTCAGTAATACCTTTGTACTCTTCTAGAGGCTTTCCACTTAGGTGGCCTTCTGGACGGAAACGGTAGCCGTAAATTCTACCGTGCTCCATAAGTTCTTCCATGAACTCAGGTGCCAAAATCTCATGGAACTCTTCCGGAACATAACGAAGAGCATTTTTAAGAGCTGTCTCTGTTTGTTTTTGAGTCAGTGTAAACTCTCTCTTAGGTGCACGTCTATAACCTGCTTCGAATTTCGGATATTCAGGCAATACATTGTCCAGTTTGACCGTCATTGCCTCGCCAATCGCTTGATTGCTAATCATTCAAATCACCTCGCTACTTTATCAAGGCAGCTCCAATTGAACGAAGCTGCCATCAAACTGCCTACTTAACTCCAGAAACCTCACCAATTGCCGCTTCAACAGCTTCTACAATTTCATGAGATCTGATCAAATCGTACATTGCGTTGATGTCGCGGTAAGTTTCACGGTCTTCCATGAATGCATCAATTTTGTTGCGCACAAGATCATAAACAACTTGAGTCCCTTTAGCCATTTTGCCGTTTGGATCAAGATCGATTGCCTGTGCAGCACACATCAACTCAATTGCAAGCACGTTGGATACATTTTCGAAAATGTCTCTAGCCTTACGTGCTGCGATTGTACCCATAGATACGTGGTCTTCCTGATTTGCACTCGATGGAATCGAGTCAACACTTGCAGGATGTGCAAGCACCTTGTTTTCTGAAACAAGTGCCGCAGCAGCATACTGAGCAATCATGAAGCCGTTATGAAGGCCACCTTTTGGTGTCAGGAATGCTGGCAGACCGCTTAGTGCTGGATTTACCATTCTCTCAATACGTCTTTCAGACTCATTAGCGATTTCAGACAGTGCTATTCCCAGGAAGTCAAATGGCAGTGCCATTGGCTGACCGTGGAAGTTACCGCCAGAGAATACAGACTCATCTTCTGGAATGATAATTGGATTATCTGTTACTGCATTAATTTCAATTAGAACCTTTTGTGCTACAAACTCGATTGCGTCCTTGCTTCCACCATGAATTTGAGGAATACAACGGAGTGAGTATGCATCTTGAACACGGATTTCTCCCTGACGTGTTGTTCTTTCGCTGCCCTCAAGGATATGAAGCAGATTAGCAGCTGTGTCCATTTGACCTTTGTGAGGACGGATTGCATGGATACGTGGGTCAAATGCGTCAGTAATGCCACGAAGTGCTTCAATTGTAAGTGATGCAGTCATATCAGAAAGCTTCATCATCTTTTCTGCATCGTATACTGTCAGTGCACCGACTGCTGTCATTACCTGTGTACCATTGATCAGTGCAAGACCTTCTTTTGAAGTAAGCTCGATTACGTCGACACCTGCTTTAGCCATTGCTTCCTTACCAGGCATAACTTCACCCTTGTATATAGCTTCGCCTTCACCAATCAGTGGAAGAACCATATGCGAAAGTGGTGCCAGGTCGCCAGATGCGCCTAGAGAACCTTTTTCAGGAATCACTGGATGAACACCTTCGTTAATCATTTTAACCAAAGTTTCAATTGTAGAAAGTCTAGCGCCAGAGTAGCCCTTTACCAGGTTGTTTACACGAAGCAGCATAATCGCTCTAACGATTTCTTCACTGAAAGGTTTGCCTACGCCACATGCGTGGGATACAATAAGATTTCTTTGAAGTTCTGCTGTATCTTCTTTAGAGATAACTGTGTCAGAGAACTTGCCGAAGCCTGTTGTGATTCCGTAAACAACTTTTCCCTCTTCAACAAACTTGTCAACGATATTTCTGCTTGCTTTTACTCTTTCAACCGCTTTAGTATCAAGCTCAACTTTGTACCCTCTGCGTGCTACGTCTGCAACGTCTTGCAGCGTTAGCGAAAGTCCATCAAGAATTACTTTGTTCATTTTGGTTCCCCCTATCATTTTCCCCGAAGCAAGTCGCGGTCTATCTTATGTCTATATCATCTAATCAATATAATCGCTTCGCTTCGGCAACGCGTTATTCAACAATCGCTTAATTTCAAATTCATTGTAACAGGTGTACGTCAGTAAAACGTCTATTTACGACAGGGGTTTTCAAATTTGTTGACGTTTTCAGTCAATTCCGACTGTCAAAACATGTTTAAAGCCAGCAAAACCATTGCAATCAGGTCGATTGCCAAATTTCCAAAATACACGGATTCCATAAGCAAATCTGTCAATTTTCTGACTTTTTCTTGAGCATTTGTCCATGTGTTCTCCATTATTGACGCTGCCATATCACCAGATTTTTTCAATTGAACAGATTTTTTTACAATGTCCAGCATACGTAGTGCAGTATAAGCATACAAAGGCATAGTCAGCCAGTCCGGTAAATTATCATTGAAATCATCCCCCTTGTACTTTGACAATGCCGCTGCTGCGACAAACATCATTAGAAAAGCTCCGGCGCTGTACATTTTTCTGCCAAGCAACTGATCAATAATCGAGTCAATCTCCGCCATTCCCACTGACTCAATATGATCCATTTGAACCCGTCGGACCCGTCCACCGAAAAAGTCTTCCAATTCTCTTATTAAACGGCGCTTGACTATTTCATGGCTTGAAGCTTCACAATCATTCTCAGGAAGGTTTTCAGATAGAAGCGCCATAAAGTCCACCATATTAATAAAACTCAAGTCATCTTGACTTAAGTCTTCTTGTCCGTGACTTGTGTCATTTGCAGACTGCAAGTCTCTGTATTCCTTTCTCCTATTCATGACAGGCGCCCTCCTGTGTACAAGTGATAAAAGACAGCCACCAGGGCAATTACGAAATAGACCTCTGCCATACTGCCGCCATACACCTTTTGTCCATAAACTCTCAGCCATTTATAGAGTCGCGCACTGGGGCTTGTCATGATTTCACTCAAGGACTGACCACCTGCAAGCATGCACAAAATCTGCTTCTTCACCCTTCCAAACAGCATGCGCCTTGCTCCCCATAAAATCTCACGCACAAGTCGGTAGACAACATCTACAACCAGCACCCCTATAAGTCCGTAGTAACCCAATTCGGACAGAAAGGTTATTGCCAGAAAAACCAGCAGCACCTCATGAACTTGGTCATTTCTCAAAATTCTTGCCAGCACTGGTCTGTTGCGCCCTTTGAGTGCTTGTGTATCGATTGTCAGTTTCAAAATGAAGTTTGCTTCAGAATTTGGCTCAAGTGCGCATTTCAAGCTGCCAAGTACAGATGCGCTCAGTGTTTCAGAGCTAAGCTGACCTGCTTTTGAAAATATAACAGCTTCTTTAGAAGTCTTCTCATCCCCCGCTTTATATGCCATGCGCAGTTCTTCTGTATAAATTTCCCCCACACACGCACTTTCTGGCATGCGCAAGGGTTTCCACAAATCCGATTCGCCAGCAGCCGCACTCTGCTCAAACAGGGCTTTCATGCAGGTATCAGATGCTTCAAGCATTTCAAGCAAGAAATCCAAGAATCTGTACCCAGTCATTTTGCAGGCAATGCGCGCATAGGTCAGACACAGAGACTGCCTGAGAACATATCTTCTGTAATAAAATGCGCCCGGACTCAGCCCTGCCAGCTTTAAGGCATGCTTTGAAAACAGATGTACTGGATGATTTTTCGCAGCGTGAGCCGCCATTTGACAAAGGGCTTCGCGGTCATCTGATGTTTGAACGACGTCTGCGAGCCTATCAAAAAAAACCTTATGCACGAGTATCCCCCGCTTTCTCTTTAAAGCTTTCAACCCAGTTTAAAAAGTAAGCACTTCCCATGAGATTGCTGATTTCAACAGCAAGTGCTTCTTCTGTATCTTTAAGCATATGGGTGAGTTCTGTAAAGGTCCTGATTTTTTGACCTCTATAATTGAATGTTTTACTGTCTGAAAATAGATAGGCCACCCTGAAACACAGGACCTCAAGCTCTAAGTCAAGGAGGCTTTCTTCCGTTTCCACATGCAGCTGCTGCTTCTTAACTGACTGGTTCAAAAGAAATCTTATGAAGCCGCTTTCGTGCATTTCTTTGAAATAGACCGGAATCTTTGGCAAACTGCCCTGCAGGCTTTTCGCGAAATCTTCCATTGAGTTGAACCGCATGTCTTTCCAACCGATAAATCCGCCCCCGCTGATGCGATACAGCAGTCTGGCAAATTTACAACTGTCCAGTCCAGCCGTTCTCTCATCAAGCAATATCATCAAGTCGTCCTCTGAAGCACTTTTGAAAAGGGCATCCAAGACGCCCGCATCACAGCTTCTGATTATTTCATTCCAGTTTTCTTCCGATTCGGTCGCCATGAGGGACAGGTCACGCAGTCCTTTTATTCTTCTATCCAGAAGTAGGACTTCTCCCTTTTCAGTTTGTCTAAAACCTTTGTAGACCGTATCAACATGTCTGCTTATGTCATAACCGTCGCACCAGGCCTTCACCGACTCATAAGCAAGCCTGCTTCTCTTGTCATAGGCTGTAAGACCACGTATCAGCAATACGAGATCGTCTGGCATATCCTCAGGTATTTGCAGATTTCCTTCCATGGTATCAACCATGATTTGAAAGGCATTCATGCCTTTATAGGGACTTTCGCCAAGCCAAAGATCAACCAGTGTCATTCCCAGACTATAATAATCGAACTGCCTGCTTTTGATGCTTGCTTCAGAGTAGCTTTCAGGCGGCCGGTAGCCGTAGGTCCCCTTGGCGCCAGTCACATGCACTGCGTCCTGTCCAAGGGATGAGCTGATTCCAAAATCACCGAGGTAGAGGTTTTCTTCTGCATCAAGGAAAATATTTGAGGGTTTTAAGTCCATATGCACAATGTCCTGAGTGTGGATTTGGTGCAAGGCTTCGTTGAGCACTGGAATCACAAAGGATTTCAGTGTTTCATAGCCTAGCTTCTCCACTCTGGAAAGGTCGCCGTTCACATAATAGGGAATTACTTCATACCGTCTTCCCTTATAACTTCCAAGCGCGAGTACTGGGACTACATGCTTGAGATTCATATTTGAGAGTTTTACCAACATCTGCTCATCTAGGACTGCATCGTGCCTGTAAAGTTTTACAACCTGCTTTTTCCCCTTGTAGGCACACAAGTAGATATCCGATTGTCCGCTGCTTGTTCCAATTTGGGAAAGAACCTGATACTTACCATCTATTTTTTCACCGAGTGCCACAGGGGATGCGCATCCTGCACTGGCTTTCTTTTTGACAAATCGCGTTACTTCCACAAGACCTCCTTAATCACCGTATGATGAGCTGAATCAAAACCGCCAAATGTACTGCAAGCGCAAGTGGAAGCGCAAGACTTGGAGCTTCTTCCACTTCATAGGGCACAAAGGCGCCCACAAGTGCAAGTGTCTTAAAATAGACAAATAACCGCTTCATTCTTGACATCAGAATTTTGCGCCTAAGCAGAATACACAGTGCAAGAAGGCCAGCTATACAATATGTCATCACTATTATGTCGATGACAAAGGACAGACCGCACACAGCACCTAAGGCCATGAACAGCTTCACGTCACCCGCTGAAATCAACCTCAGCCTGAACGGCAAAAAATGAAGTGCAAAAGGAAGCACCAGGCCCCACGCGCTGAAATCGACGTGGTGTTCAAGCACCGCTTGAATAACCACCATACCGACTAAAAAGAATATCAGTATGACATTATAAACCTTTCTACGGCGCATATCTGTATAAGCACAGATGAACGTCATCAGTACAAGGAAACTAATTTCTGTCATAGTCTTCATAAGCGGAGCTCCTTATAATTGCCGGCCACCTCATCCACGATGCGCCCCGCACAGGGTATTGTGCTTCTATGGTTACAATCACTGTGGGTTCAGTAATTAATTTCTCATACCCTGTATCCGGCTCAGTGAATATTGAATGATAGGAAAATGCGGACGAACGCACATACTGCCCATTTTTATAGACAGTCAGCGCATGGCTGTCATCAATATAATAGGTGGCATACTTGATTTTATCGACCCAAAAGGCGTCTGCTTCAGGGGTCGCGTCTGCCTTCAAATGCATATTTTTCATAATCAGTGTTTTTATGATTGCTTCTGCACCTGCCTTGTCATAAACTCTGACACCAGTGCCGTACGCATCCGCTTCATATATAAGTGCCCCTGCGCCAGCAGCATCGTCACAGACTTCTTTGACCCTGTTCTGGGCCCTGAAATACGTATCGTGTTCAACCTGAAAGCTGTTGAAGAGTATCATTAAAACAACAAGCGCGACGCCAACTATGTATGTCTTCATTTTTCTATCCATTCGCTGACAATCGTGTTCTCAAGCCTATATAGGCCCTTATTGTCATCTTCCCTTATTCCCCAGAGCGCTTCTACAGCAATCAACTTATGAATGGGCACCGTGATACTGTAATGAATGATTTGACCTCTTTCAACGCGTACATTCATATTTTCAGAGACAAACTGTATTTCGTCATCTTTTATGGAAGTACCATCGACTATGGCTTTTTTCATGTCTTCGACAATCGAATCTGTGAAACAGCCTTCCAGCTTCGAATGCTCTTTTGCATTGATGACATATTTTTGAACAAGAGCCATTTCATAGTGATTTCGTATGTTCAGGGCATACTGAATGGGAAAGGTCAAAAGCAAAACAATAACAGCACATAGAGCTATAAAATCCTTCATGTTTCCCTCCCCGTCCACACAGGACTTTTCACACCGCATGCTTGTCCACGTTTTTCTTATGGAACGTTTTTCATGTTTGAGATCTGCACTTCAAAAACCTTTGAAGCATTGCTGCGAATTGACACATCTCCTACCAGCACGCTTGAAAACAAATATATTCCAAGCATTGTCGAGAAAAGAACAATGATGATATGTTTCATCATTCATCTCCTATTGACGCATTTGTGATTTTTGTCAGTTCGCCATTTGCCTTTGTACTGACTTCCTCTGCAACCTCCAGAAAGGATGCCGAATCACCGCCATCACCCACAATATATGTTGTTCCTATGTATACTGCCAAAATGATTGTAAAAAGTAGAATTATGATGTTCTTCATTGTAACCTCCCTATATTTTTTGAATCATTTCAATGGTATCAAGCCATATGACTATGATCATAAAATTTAAAATAACCATGAATGCCGATGCGATTACCGGCGCATACATGATATAGCTCTGCATCTCCTGACGTCTTTGAAACCGTGTCAACCGTTCTTCCCGAATATGACTCTGGTAGACCTCGAGCTGGCTGACCAGCTCCTCATGACTCATATAATCGATCTTTTCGAAAACACTTGCCAGTTCACAGCTCATTTTCGTATTGAGCATTCCCGCAAAAATGTCACAGCCCTGCTTAAACTGTCCAAGTCTCCAGTGAGACAGCAGTTTGGAGTAAGCAGGCTTGGTCACCCTGCTGTATTTAAATAGCTGCTCAACCAAGTAGTCACCACTTAGCCTATTGTCACTCTGGGCAACACATAAATTTTTCAGCTGGGTCATGGCGTCAAGGTGCTCTCTGTCAATGCGCATTTTTCTTCCAGCTGCAAGTCTTTCAATCAAGATACCGAAAGGTGTCCTGTAGCTGCCAATCTTTTCAACCGGTGCTGAAAGTGCAAACAGAACCACTATTACAAACAGATCGCGCAAACTGAACTGGCCTCTTGAGAAAAAGAAAGCTGATTCTGCCGCCAAAGACCCGACCAGCACCAGATACCTAAGCATCTTATAGGCACTGTCGTCCATCCTAAAGCCAGATTCAAACACCCTCAAGGCATCTCGTGATACTGGGTGCTGTCGATTTGAACCCTTTTTCAGTAAAATGCGCTTTCTGAAGCGGACATAACTTTGAGCCCGCCCCCTATAGAAGGCTCCTATTCCATGAAGACCTGCTACAAATACCGCAAATAGCATGCAGTAGATATAAAAGCTTGTCACTGTACGCCCCTCCTCAGGTAATGTCGAACTTCCTTCTTTTGAACAAGACCATGATCACTAAGTTCAAGAGATACAGCGCACTGCAAATCACAATCAGCTTCAAGCCTGATGTTGTGAAAAACTGATACCGGATAAACTTGGAAACCGTGAATCCAAACATCCTGACTGCCAGAAAAACCGTTAAGACATACAGTGCAGGAATTAAAAATTTTACCATGGCAAAACCTTCCGTTGCACTTCTCTCGCCTTTCTCATAGGACTCCTTGGCGCGCCTGAGCTCATTTTGAATGTCCTGCAGACCACTTGAAACATTTAACCCCTCGTGAACCGATAGCCTGATATTGTTTGTCAGCATTCGGCTCCACTGCGTATCCACCAGGTAATTGAACTCACTTAGGATTTCGTCAAGATGCCCTTCGCTGCGATAAGCCTTTAAGCGAAGCGACATGCCGAACAGCAGAGATCTTGTCCGTGGCGTGTTCTTCAGATGAATCACAGTCTGATCCATCGCTTCAATCATGTTGAAATGGTTTATTCTGTATTGATTCAGAAGCTCAGAAATTAGAAACTCCCCCTCATAGCTGCTTTCAATGCGAATGGTGTAAAGTTGGACCCTGAGAAAGACAAGTGGCGTGACCACTACCAAAAGCTGACTTTGCACCGCCTGGCCTATGGGCATATTTCTAAGAAAAAATACCAGACTTGCCAGACAAAAAAGAAGATACCCCAGTCCATATGTCTCAATGTACTCCGACCCGCTATCACCAAGAACTGCTACCAGGAGAGGGCGAAGTCGCGTCTTCACGGTCTTGAAAGAGCCAACTTGTGGTCCGCTGACACTCAGAAGCTCCATCGCTTTTCTTAATACAAGCTGTATTGAGTTTGAAAACAGCAGAAGTATGCCAAGAACTAGACCAGTATATAGAATCCATAAGACCACTTAACCACCCGCTTTCAAATGCCCTAGTGCAGGTACGAATCGAGTCTGCTCTGTATCTGGATTCAGACGACTCAGTTCAGCAAGTATTTCAGTCACATTTTTGACTGCCTGCGGGTTCTCCCTTTGACCAAACGCCATGCTCCAGGCCGACAGGTCAGATGCCCAAACCCAGTCGTCCGTCTTCGAGCGATATCTGCATAGTCTGATAATCGCCACTTCATGGGTCAAGGGATCATAGTCCAGATTGTAAATACCGCTCAACCTCTTCTTGGACTTGTCTCTGAGCTGAACAAAATGAAAGATGAACTGAAAGCTTTTTGCCACTTTCAGAACTGTACTGTAAAGAGACCCACCATATTCCTTAACAATTTCATCTGCCACATCATAGCAAAAATCAACGGGATCTGAAGTGTGATAGGTCAGCTTAACCCGCCTTGTCCCTTTGTTGGCTATCTTGACTGCTATATTCAACGCAATACCGTCACGGGCTTCACCAAGAACAATATAGTCCGCGTCTGAACGCATAATGCTCTTCACAATACGTTCCAGTTCAGTGCCATCAACTACAAGCTGAAGAATCGGCGCACTTGGCATAATGGTATGCAGTGGTATTTCTGGGTCCGTTTCGACTGATACACCTTCAAGTTCAGGATTTTCATAAGACTGCCAGGTAGTCAGGAAGGTTGTTTTTGCGGTTCTCACAGCACCTGTAAAAGCAACATTGAACCCACAGTCAATCATATTTCTAAAAAGGCTTACCGAGTGACTCGGAATCGTGCCCAACGCGACCTGCTTTTCAAAGGTATAGTCCTTCACAAAGAATTTCCTGAACACAATCGTGTCCTGCCCCTCCTTGGTCTTGCCTTCACCAAATAGGGTGATTCGGGTTCCGCTTAACATATAGACCTCATGATAATCGGCACTGAGCCTAAGCTTGGGTGTCTTGAGCAGAAGGGCCTTCCTAAGCTGAATCCGCCGGTCCTTGCTGATTTTTTGTGGCTGAAGCTCCAGTTTTCCCCCGACAAGAAAATAGATGCGGTCTCCAATGATTTTCGCAGAACTTGAATCCATCAGTTCATCCTTGGTGCCGCGAACCCATTCCGAGACCCCCGCCAGCCCCCAATTCTCTTGAAATACTGCATCGGTGAGATCCTCATACCAGCTTGGGAACCAGCATCCTGCATGATGATTCAATCTGATATATTCATCAATTTTGTCCCTGAAATATTTCACTTCTTTTTCATAACCAATAATTGCACGCTTCTGCCGGTCTAAAATGACTTCATATCCACTGACATCATCCTCCCACTCCTTGGTGAAGCACTCCATGATTTCCTCGCACAAGCGCTCAAATACATCCTGTCGTCCCTTTACAGAAACCGATGTCTTATCTTTCTCATTTTCATACATATCACTCATTTGATTCATATAGGTCTCTAATTTAAATGGCATACTCAATAAATCACTTCTTTCTTAATGGATTTCTTACGGTTAATCCTCAAGAGCCATTTACCCACAAAGCCATGGGCATTTATTCCGTCCATAGGTTCAGATGCCATCCCAAGATGTGACCGGATCACACCTGCTATTTGATCGATGCCATCGGCGAATCCTTTATTTCCGAATTCGAGCAGTGTGATATGTTCTTTTTCACACTGCCAGCCATATTCCATATAGGGTAGGGATGCCGCATAAGCACATCCGTACTGGGCTGAAATCGCCCTCACCCCTTCAAGCTCCGATGTCTCGACAAACTTATTGACGATCAGCAAAAAACCTTCTATGTGCAGTTTTTTCATAATCTGATCGTGCACTTTTCTAAAACTGTGAAGTGCACTGTGTTGCTGTGTTGTGACCAGGAACCGGTTTTGCGTAATATTGAGTGCTGCAATAGTCATCCCCAAATCCATTCGTGAACCTGCATCAATAATGACTACCTCAAAAATTTCTGAAAGCGACTCCAAAAGATACTCTATCTGGTCCGGATGATACTGGTTGACATTCAAAAGGCACTTTACACCTGGAAAAACACAAAATCCGCTATCTGTTCGAAGGGTAATATCCTGAAGCTCCTTGGCAGACATAATACGCGTCTGCAGCTTGGTTTTAATGTCATCAAGGCCATATTTGCTCTCAAAATGCACGTAATCATCTCCAAAGCTGCCATCCAGACTCAAATACAGGACACGGTCACTTTCCCTTGCAAGACGTTTTGCTATGCTGGTCGAGACCATACTGGTCCCCACCTTTGCGTCTGCGCCGACGAAGGTGAAAATGTTGCTTCTGGACGTTCTCTGTTTGCTGATCTGCCGCGTGATTTTTATGCAAATCTCTTCAGCCGTAAGCGAAGGTGGAATCATTTTTATACCTTTTGAGCCTAGAAGTGCTTCACTTAGGTTTGTAAAATTATCCTTTGAAACCATATAGAATGCTTCTTCAGCGCCACTTTGTCTTACAGCTGAAGCAAAGACTTCAGGGGTAATGCAGCGGTCACTGCCAACAAGTACATCCACACTGGCGGTTCCGGTATTCTGAAGATCTAAGCGCATGACTTGTCCAAAACAGTTTGACGCTTTGAACCTGTCGAGCAGCTCTACATCTTCACTCATTAATCCAAGTTTTCTCATAGGCACCTCACTTATATAGAATCATGAACTTATAGCCATCCTTATAGAGGATATTGAGCCGTGTTATATCATCAATTTCAGCAATGAGCTCAATGGTCGCGATATTTGAGGAACCGTTCAAGCGACCGTCCTCTCCTACGCTCTCGACCTCCTGATTCGACTGATTCTTCACAAACGCAATTTTCATGCACTGTATAGGCGCTTCATCGTCGCTTTCAGAAGATTGTTTCAGTTCAGCAAGGGTGTTTTCCCTCTCAGCGTCTGATATCTCACTGCGCTTGAGTCGGATAGGATAAATATAGGCATTGTCACTTCGCCTAAGCGTCGAAGGATAAGAGGCAATCCATTCACTCGGCATCTGGAAAATATATTCTCCTTGACCAGGCAGGAGGCCCTCTGTTTCAAAGAATTTTTCACTCAGCTGTATCCCTGCTGGAATGTAGTGCTTTGCAACCTTCCCAACTATCGACTCTGGATCTTTGACAGGGTTGTCGATAAGCGTGGATTTGTCCCGATTTACGTAAATCAACTGGTCTTTCTGAACCAGCGCATTGGGTGCCAGCGCGTACTTCAGTACAACAATTTCTGTTTTTTCATAGCGAATGCGACCATAGCTTTCCCAGTAGTAGATCCCGGCCACAGCACAGATACAGAGTAAGAGGCCCACGATTCCTTTTACGGTTTCCAGTTTTCCCTTTCTAAACACCTCAAAATCCCCACTTTCATATGACAAAACTCATTTTACATATATTTCCATTTCATTATTATACTACCATAAATTTACAGTCTGTCAAATTTTAATTCAGAAAATCAAAGATCGCCCCCTCTGCAAAGACACTCACACTGCCTCTTGCGTCCATTCAGACAATAAAAAAGGACCTCACTTTCGAGATCCTTACGTCTGTAGTAATCAACTGTTCTCAAGAGCCTGGATTTTACAGACTTTGTCAACGGCCGTACCTGCTTAAAACAGGTCTTTTTCAATATTCTTTTTCCAAATGTTGATTTTCATTTCCACGTCTCTGAAGAACACATTTTTGCCTTCCATGTAGCCTTCAATATCAAATGGATACTGTTCTGCCAGCTCCTGCTTGAGTTCCGAATAGGACTTTGCCACATCGGGATGTTGTGAAAGAAAGTCCCTAAAGTTCACATGTCTTGCAATTTCAACATCGCCAACTTCATATACGTGCACATGATGCGTTCTTTCAGTTTCAGAACCCTTAATAAAGAATCTTCTCCCAGGTATGCCGAACTCTCCTTTTGGGATGTATCCAAGCTGTTTCATGGCATTGTTATGCTTGTTTACCGCACTTAGATCCTTGACTTCAACAATGATGTCGATAATTGGTTTAGCTGCCATTCCTGGAATTGCCGTACTGCCAATGTGATGAATGTTAACAGCCTGCTCCTTGAAGACGTCCTTCAATCTTTCCGCCTCAAGGTCAAACAGCACTTCCCACTCATCTCGATGTGGCACAACTTCCACTTTTCTCATATTTTCCGTCATAAGGCGCTCCATATCATTCTAGAATTATGTCCTAAAGTTCCCGTTTGTATTCTTTAATCTCCCTCAGCGGAATAATACAGGTCACAAGCGCACCGCGATCATCTCTGGCGCTCCCCTTCTTGCAGGTGTATACCTTGACCGAGCCACTATCGAGAAAACCTATGGATGTCATAGTGTCCGTACTGGAATCCACCAGCCAGGTCCACATTTTCTGACGGGGCTGCGCGAAGACAATGGCCCTTGATTGGGTTACCATAAATTCTTCAGAGGTCATGCCGGTCCATCCGTTTTTTTCAAAAAGATTCTTGATGTCATGTCCTGATAGTCCATAAGTACAATCATGATGCATGTCCCATGTATAAAGAAGGGCATATGGCTTGTCATAGCGCTGCGTGATATTGAAATCACTGGTCAGAAACTTTTCAGTCCCTTCAGCAGCGTATGAGTCTGATATGAATGTTTCGAAACCAATTTTACCCATGCCAGATTTGATGCCTCTTGCCAGCTCATCGGAGTGTTCAATCTGAAACCTGTAGGATGGCATGATCACCGAATGACTCAAGTGATGATGTCTCATAAGCTCAAGGATGTCATCCTCACAACTGTCGATTTCAAATTTCTTATCTACTTCCTTTGCCCAAGATTCAAGATTTAAGGTCTTAAATAAATTGGACGAGGACTCCACCACCTGTTTAAAATCAAACGAATACATAAAATCACCCCTCTTCGAATTAGGTATACCCAAATTTGAAGAGGGGTCACAATTTATACTTTAAGTTCTACGCGCTTGCCCAGCTGATCCTTGTACAGATCAAGAATTGGATCGACTTCTGTCTCCATAAATTCAACAACTTGAACATCTGAACGTCCGATATAGTCCTTTGGATCAAGCAGCTTCTCAATAACACTTGCATCAAGACCGAAAACAGGATCTTCAACGATTCTCTCAAGAAGGTCATTTCTATTGCCGAACTCCTTGACCTGTCTTGCTGCTTCCATGGAATGCACACGAATTGATTCATGCAGCTCTTGGCGGTCCCCGCCATGCTTAACCGCTTCCATGATAATATTCTCTGTCGCCATGAACGGCAGTTCTTCACGCATGTGCTTCTCAATAACCTTCGGATAAACAACAAGACCAGAAGTTACATTGTTGCCGATATCCAAAATGGCATCAATCGCCAGGAATGATTCTGGAATCGAAAGACGCTTGTTTGCAGAGTCGTCAAGCGTTCTTTCAAACCATTGTGCCGACTGAGTCATAGCTGGGTTTGCAGCAGAAGCAATGACAAATCTGCTCAGTGCAGCAATACGTTCTGAACGCATCGGATTTCTTTTGTAGGCCATCGCAGAAGACCCAATCTGGTTTTTAGCAAAAGGCTCTTCAACTTCCTTCATATGCTGAAGCAGACGCAGATCGTTTGTCATCTTATGCATAGACTGTGCAATCCCGCTAAGTACTGCCAGCGCACGCGAATCGATCTTACGCGTATAAGTCTGACCAGTTACAGCCAGTGAACCGTCAAAGCCGAACTTTTCAGCGATTTTCACGTCTAGAGCTTTTACTTTTTCGTGGTCTCCGTCAAATAGAGCCAGGTAGCTTGCCTGCGTACCCGTAGTTCCCTTTACACCACGCATCTTTAGTGAGTCAATCAGATATGTCACATCATGATAATCCATAACCAGGTCCATCATCCAAAGCGTTGCACGCTTACCAACTGTCGTTAGCTGCGCTGGCTGAAAATGTGTGAATCCCAGTGTTGGCTGTGCTTTGTATTCAACAGCGAATGTCTTTAATTTAGAAATCAAATCTACCAGTTTAACGCGTACCAGCTCCAGACCTTCCTTCATTTGAATCAGATCTGTGTTGTCGCCTACATAAGCACTTGTAGCACCTAGGTGGATAATTGGCATTGCATCCGGACACTTTTCGCCAAATGTATGCACGTGCGCCATAACATCGTGACGTCTGATCTTTTCATGCTCCGCAGCACGTTCAAAGTCAATATCGTCAACATTGGCCTTCATTTGCTCAATTTGAGCATCGGTGATGTTCAGCCCTAGCTCCTGCTCAACCTCCGCAAGTGCAACCCATAGACGTCTCCATGTGGAGAATTTCTTTTGAGGTGAAAAAATCTCGCTCATTTCTTGAGATGCGTATCTCTCAATAAGTGGATTTGAGTACTGTGTAGACATTAGGTGTTTCCTCCTTAAAGACTTACCGTAAAATTCGAATATTTATTTCAATTTCATCTTAATCATTCGCATTTGTATTATAACGTAGATGACTATTTAATTCAACTTGAAAATCCACTGTATTTGAGAAAGTATTCCCTTCAACAAATGCTAAAGTACTTTCCGCCAGCCCCATTGCTGATATAATATATAGAAGAAACTGTGCATAACAAATGGAGGTATGACAGATGAAATCCTTTGAAAACACGTGTTTAATTGTTGTAGATGTACAAAACGATATTGTTCACAATTCCGAGTATACACTTTACAGGGGCCAAATGGCTCTTAAAAACATCAGTAGAGTCCTTGAACAGGCCAGAACCATCAATATGCCTATTGTGTTTATTCAGCACACAGAGGCTGACGGCGGCTTTAAACGCGGCTGTGAAAGCTGGAAGATCGCACCCGAGGTTGCACCAAGGACCACAGAACCCGTCTTTGAGAAAACGACCTGTGACAGCTTCCTAAATACAGGTCTGCAGGCGCATTTGGAACTGCTCGGTGCAAAGGAACTCATCATTGCGGGCATGCAGACGGAATACTGCATTGACACAACCGTCAGAAGTGCCTTTGGAAAGGGATACCACTGTACTGTCATCAGCGATGGACATTCAACCTTTGACAGCGAACTCATCACCGCCGAGCTCATGGTGCGACATATGCACACCATGTGGTCCGGTCGATTTGCAGACCTCATAGATACGGAAACCTTCATCTCCGAATTCAAGCGTTAAAATAGCATCCATAAATTGAATTTTACAGAGTTTTACACACTATAAAAGGGCTGAATCTGATTCAGCCCTTTTTCATGCTTATTATAACTCAAGCAATTGTTTACCTAGGTTGTACAATCAGCTTGATTGCTGTACGTTCTTCACCATCAATTTCGATATCCGCAAACGCCGGAATACACACAAGGTCTATTCCCGATGGCGATACATATCCTCTTGCTATGGCAATCGCCTTTACTGCCTGATTAATAGCTCCGGCACCAATTGCCTGAATTTCTGCACTGCCATGCTCACGAATAACACCCGCTAAGGCACCTGCTACAGAATTTGGATTAGAGTGTGATGAGACTTTGAGTACTTCCATTATTCGTTCCTCCTTGCAGCGATGATTGGTTTATTTAGGTTGTACGATAAGCTTGATTGCCGTTCTTTCTTCACCATCAATTTGAATGTCAGTGAATGCCGGTATGCAAACCAGGTCCACACCACTTGGTGCTACGAAACCTCTTGCAATCGCCACCGCTTTGATTGCCTGATTGATTGCCCCCGCACCAATCGCCTGCATCTCCGCATTTCCCGATTCTCTAAGTACCCCCGCAAGTGCACCTGCAACAGAATTTGGATTAGATCTTGCTGATACTTTTAATACTTCCATCTTTACGCCTCCTAATAATGCTAACAGCTATTGCATCAATTATTATGATGATAATTTGTTTAACCCTTTATACTGAATCACTTAATTGCAGTTCATTTTCGTCATGGTCCAAATGGACAATTCATACCACGCTCCTTATGTCCACACTAATATACTCTCTTTGAGAATACCCATAAATTAACACTGAAAACACAATATAAATTAAAATGTGCTGTTAGTACAATATTTTCTATCATATGTAAGATTCCGGTTACACCACCATACGATATGCGTATTTATACAATTTACACATTGACATATAAGACGTGAAAACGAAAAGACCTGGCGTGATAATATACCACGCCAGGCCCTGATCAACTTGTATAACTATTCATTTTCTGACCTATGATGGAATCAGCAGATTTCATCCGTCAGCGCTTTTTTCCCTTTGGTGAAGCCAGGTGAAGGGCACCCATTTCCAGACCCAGTGCAGCCTCAAGTATTGACTCAGAAAGGGTCGGATGTGCATGAACCGTCGTCAGTATATCGTCAACCTTCATTTCGCCCGTAATGGCCAGTGCAATCTCATGAATCAAATCGGAAGCATGTGCGCCGAGAATCTGCGCACCCGCAATCTGACCTGATTCTAATGCAATGAGTTTTACAAGCCCTTCAGTCTTTTGCATTGTCATGGCTTTACCATTTGCGGTAAACGGGAATTTGCTTACCTTGACCGGTATGCCTTCTTCTTTGGCCTCATCTTCGGTCATACCAACACCTGCCAGTTCAGGCGAGATGAAAACGCAGCTTGGAATGATATCCATTTTCGAGAGTGTCTTGTCTCCCAATTTTATATCATGGGACTTGCCCATGCCAGCAATTGCGTCTACAACTTGAATGCCCTGATGCGATGCAGCATGCGCCAGCATATACCTGCCATTTACGTCTCCTATCGCATAGATATGCTTCTTACCCGTCCTAAAATGATCGTCTACCTGAATTGCGCCTTTTTCCGTTTCAATGCCTGCCGCAGCTAAGTTTAAACCCGTAAACTCCGGTCTACGGCCCATGGCATTGAGAACCAGATCAGCGCACAGCGCCTCTTCTCCCTTTTTTCCATCAATGATGACTTCAGCAGAAGATGCACCCTCCCTAATTTCCAAAACGTTTGTCTTTGTTCTTATTGAAACGCCTTTTTTCTTAAGATATGCAGACGCGCGTTTAACCATATCACTGTCAAAGCCTTTAAGAATGCGGCTTCTGACAATAACCTCAACCTTGCTGCCAAAGTCGGCAAATATACTTGCAAACTCCATCGCAACCACGCCGCCACCTAGAATAACCAGATTTTCAGGCAGGGCTTTGACATCGAGAAGCTCCTTGCTTGTAATCACTTTCGGATGGTCAATACCCTTCATATCAGGTGTGAATACGCTTGAACCCGTTGCAATGATATAGGATTTACCTTCCAGCTCAAGCCTGTCACCGTCAGACAGATCGATACGAATCACCTGCTCGTTCTCAAAAGAAGCCATGCCCTTATAAATATCAACACCGCCCGCTACAAGGAGCTGTTCCACACCAGAAGTCAGGTCTGTAACCGTCTTGTTTTTCTGAGCCTGAAGCTTTTCTACATCCAGGGATAAGGATTCTGTCAAAATACCGAAATCTTCGGCATGTTTCATTTCTGAAAATAAGGTTCCACTTTTGTAAAAAGCCTTTGTTGGAATACAGCCATAATTGAGGCAGGTGCCCCCGATTTTATGTCCTTCCACCAAAGCAGTTTTCAAACCATGCTGTATGGCTCTCAGAGCAGCTACATAGCCCCCTGGGCCTCCTCCTATAACGACGATATCATATGACACTACGCTTCTCCTTTCCTCCATTTCAAGACTGGTTTACGTGCTGCCAGCGTTTCGTCGACTCTTCCGATAATTGTGTTCACCGGAGCCGCTTTTAATGTTTCCGGCGATGTTCTGATTTCATCACGAATCTTGATCATTGCCTCTACAAAAGCGTCTATTGTTTCAAGACTCTCTGTCTCAGTAGGCTCTATCATAAGTGCAGAATCCACAATCAACGGGAAATAGATCGTTGGTGGATGATATCCGAAATCAAGAAGTCGTTTGGCAATATCAAGCGTTGTCACATGACTTAGCGGATCGCCTGTTCCGGCAAGAACAAACTCATGCTTGCATACTCTATCAATAGGCAGCTTATAATGTGATTTCAGGCGTGCCTGCATATAATTTGCATTGAGGACCGCCGTCTCACTTGCCGCTTTGATTCCATCAGCACCCATCGCCTTGATATATGCATAAGCGCGTACGGCAACACCAATGTTTCCGTAGTAGCTTTTCATCTTTCCAATGCTCTGCGGTCTATCATAGTCGAGCGCATAGGTTTCCTGCGCTGTCTTCACCACAACCGGTTTCGGAAGAAACGGCATCAGCTTTTCCTTCACGCCTACCGGACCGCTTCCTGGGCCACCACCACCATGCGGCGTTGAGAATGTTTTATGCAAGTTCAGATGTACAACATCAAAGCCCATATCGCCAGGCCGCGCCTGTCCCATAATGGCATTCATGTTTGCTCCATCGTAATAGAGCAGTCCGCCCGCTTCATGAACAAGCTTAGCAATCTCTTCAATTTGAGTTTCAAAAAGACCCAGTGTGTTTGGATTCGTAAGCATAAGACCTGCAATTGTATCATCCAGCACCGCCTTAAGACTCTCAATATCCACTTCACCACGTTCATTGGACTTGACTTCAATGATATCAAGGCCAGCAACGCTCGCCGTTGCAGGGTTGGTTCCATGCGCAGAGTCCGGAACAATGATTTTTGTCCGGTTCATGTCACCGCGCGCTTCATGGTAGGCACGGATCATCATAATTCCAGCAAGTTCACCGTGTGCACCTGCCGCAGGCTGAAGCGAAACAGCATCCATACCTGTAATTTCAGTCAGAAGCTCACTGAGATCATACATAAGTTCAAGTGTTCCCTGAACCATTTCTACAGGCTGATATGGATGTAAATCTGCAAATGATCCCAGACTTGCCAGATCTTCATTGATTTTCGGATTGTACTTCATGGTACACGAACCCAGAGGATAAAAACCTGAGTCGACGCCATAGTTCAATGTACTCAGCTCCGTATAGTGACGAACAACTTCTACTTCACTCACTTCCGGAAGCTCAGCGTCTTCGCCGCGAAGGTACTCAGCCGGAATATTCATTTCCGCAGGTCCCTCAAAGGCTTCGATCAAATGTCCTCTGCGACCTGTTGATGATCTTTCAAAGATTAATGGTCTATTCATCTCATTCCCTCCACAACTTGAACATAAGCATCTAATTCATCTTTGGTTCTTTTTTCTGTCACGCTTATGAGAATGTGATTTTCGAGTTCTGGGCACACTGTACTTAAGTCATACCCACCAAGAATTCGGTTTTCTTTCAGTGCATCAAGCAGCTGTTGCGCGTTGCCTTTTGTCTTCAGCACAAACTCCTTGAAGAACGGTTTCGTGCTAAACGCTTCGAACTGACCTGTAGCAAGGAGGGCTTCGCGTAAATATACAGCACGCACATGCGACTCCTTGGCAACATCCTTCAATCCCTGCTTCCCAATTGTTGAAAGATACACAGTGACTGCCAGAGCATTGATCGCCTGGTTGGAGCATATGTTTGAAGACGCCTTTTCACGTCTGATATGCTGTTCTCTAGCCTGCAGTGTGAGCACGTATGCCTTGTTGCCGTGAACATCCAGTGTTTCACCGACAATTCTACCCGGCAATTTTCGCATGTGTTTTTTGCCAGCCGCCATAAATCCGATATGCGGACCGCCAAAGTTCATTGCATTGCCCAGACCCTGAGCATCACCTACTGTGATATCAATACCCATTTCGCCCGGTGTCTTGAGAATGCCAAGTGAAATCGGGTCAACAGATAGGATTGAAATGGCCTTGTTGGCCTTTGCGATTTGAGCAATCTTTTCAACATCTTCTATATTTCCGAAAAAGTTAGGAGACTGTATGATTACAGCCGCACATTCTTTGGAAATCTCATTTTCTAGCTCGGCAACATCCGTCACGCCATCAGAAAGTGGAATGCGTTTAACTTCAACACCTCTGAACCGCATATAAGTTTTAATGACTTCAAATGTTTCAGGATGCACACCCTGCGATACGAAAATCAGATTGCTGTTTTTTCCTTCAGTCGCAATCATGGCTGCCTCAGCTGCTGCGGTAGCGCCGTCATACATGGATGCATTCGTTGCCTCCATACCAGTCAGCTCACAGATCATAGACTGATATTCGAATATGCTCTGAAGCGTACCCTGGCTGATTTCTGGCTGATACGGCGTATATGCAGTATAGAATTCACTTCTACCTGTTATATGTGCCACTGTTGAAGGAATATAATGATCATATGTACCTGCACCTAGAAAACTGGTATAGTCCGCTGCAGTTTCATTCTTTTTCCCAAGTCCCGTAATGCGGCGCCTTACAGCATATTCTGAAAGCGCACCCTCAAATTCAAGGGCCCTACCCAATCTCAGTTTTTCAGGAATATCGCTGAAAAGCGCGTCTGTGCTGGCAACACCAACCGTGTCCAGCATTTTTTGCTTTTCTTTATCAGTAATTGGAATATACGGATACATCTTATGCCTCCTCAGATGTAAAGTCCTCATATTTAGCAGCGTCCATAAGTGCCTCAACTTCTTCAGGATTACTCATTTCAATTTCCACAATCCAGCTTCCATATGGATCGCTGTTGATCACGCCGTAGTCATCTTCCAAATCTTCGTTTACAGCAAGAACCTTGCCGCTCACTGGAGTGAATGAATCTGATGCAGCCTTAACCGATTCGATGACACCAAAGCTGTCGCCAGCTTCAAGTTCATCATCTTCCTCAGGAAGCTCAACATAAACAATATCTCCCATAGCATGCTGCGCGTAATCAGTAACACCGATTTTTGCCTTATTACCTTCTACCTTAACCCACTCATGATCGTTTGAATAAAATAATCCTTGTACTATTTTCATTTTGACAGCCTCCTAAGCTTTTGTTTTCTGATTTTATGTTTTTTATTTATTAATGCTTTTCTATTTCTTAATGGTTTTTTATTTCTTGTAGTTCTTTTTATAGAATCGCTTGCTGATAATTTTTGCGCTTCTTACTTTGCTGCGAACTTGAATGTCAAATTCTGCACCCATGTCACCATAGCTGCGTTCAACGAGGGCCAGACCCACGCTTTTCTCAAGTGTAGGAGAATGGTAGCCTGTAGTGACAAAACCAATTTCCTTGCCATCTTTAAGGACTGTACTGCCTTCTCTCGCAATGCCTTTATCGATTTCAAAACCCACAAGCTTGCGTGGAATACCTTGAGCCTTCTGATTTACAAGCGCTTCTCTACCAATGAAATCACCAGCTTCCAGCTTAACAAACATGGAAAGTCCCGCTTCAAGCGGTGTGATTTCACTGCTGATTTCATGACCGTAGAGCGGCAAGCATGCTTCAAAGCGGAGGGTATCTCTTGCACCCAGGCCCGTAGGCATAAGTCCAAACGGCTTTCCAGCCTCTAAAACAGCGTCCCACACTTCTCCAATCTGTTCACGTGAAGCATAGACCTCAAAGCCGTCTTCACCTGTGTAGCCCGTTCTGGAAATCATGCATTTGACACCGGCAATGTCCACATCGTCTGCCGAGTAGAAGAAACTGACTTCATCGAGATTCTTGTCTGTCAAGCGCTGGAGAATTTCCTGTGCCAGAGGTCCCTGAACAGCCACTTCACCGATTTCATCAGATTCGTTCTTCACTTCAACATCGAATGACTCTGCAACCTTTTGTATCCATGCATAATCCTTGTCGATATTTGCCGCATTGATTACCAGATAAAAATGCTTGCTGTCAATTTTGTAAACCAGCAGATCGTCCACCACGCCGCCATCTTCCTGACACATCATGGCATACATGACCTGACGGTTCTCAAGAACACTTGCATCGTTGGTTACCAGATGCTGAACAAATGCCTCTGCACCTTCACCTACAACGTCCACTTCTCCCATGTGTGAAACATCAAATATGCCTGCTTTATTGCGCACAGCATGATGCTCAGCGGTGATTCCTTCGTACTGGACAGGCATTTCCCATCCGCCAAACTCAATGATTTTGCCTCCTGCTTCAACGTGCTTTTCATAGAGCGGTGTTCGTTTTAATGACATCACAGGTACCTCCAAATGGTTTTTTTTATATTATGTAAAATAAAAAAGAGGATTCCGGGCACACTCATAGTGTTGCCTGAAATCCTCTGTATGTTGACCTGAGAGTTTTCTACGCGAAATAGCGTATTGCTCCTTCGGTGCCATGAAATGGCTTTCCAGAGTGTCATCCGATTTCGATACCTTGGCCTGAAAGTTTCTCTACACCTGACAGGTGTTGGCATAAATTGCTTCTTCGGCTATTCATTGCTGAATATCTCTCGAAATTTTCAACTGACAAATTATTTACATAATCTTAAATTAATATTAGCGACTCAAACTTCCAAATTCAAGAATAATTTATTAATTATCAATCTTTTCTGAAATATCAAATTTTAACAAGACGTGGTATTACAAGGGTTTGAATACAGTTTTGGGGCTTGAAAAAAAATTGGGGGATTTACAATTTAATTTAAAGCCCCTATGATGATATTTAAAAGATTAAAACAGCACTGACACCTGTCAACATTAATGATTTTATTAGCGGCATCACACTAGATAACTTTTTAACACTTTTAATTAAAGAAAGGCCGGTTGCATATGACTCAAAGAAAACCAGAGTGGCTGAAGGTACGCCTTCACAATACCAAGGAACTCAACTATGTTAAAAAGACCCTTAGGAGTTTGAACCTGCATACCGTCTGCGAGGAAGCAAACTGCCCAAATCGTCTCGAATGCTACAGCAATAGGACAGCAACCTTCATGATACTTGGAAATACCTGTACACGACACTGTAAATTCTGCAATGTTGCTGACGGACACCCGACTCCTGTTGATCCGGAAGAACCGGCGCGTGTGGCCGAAGCAGTCAAGTCTCTTGGACTTGAGTATGCGGTAATCACATCTGTTACACGGGACGACCTGGAAGATGGCGGTGCCGCGCATTTTGCCGCCGTGATAAAAGCCATCAGAAAGATGAGTCCAGAGGTCAAAATTGAGGTTCTCATTCCCGATTTCAAAGGAAACATCAAGGCCCTTAAATGCGTTGTAGATGCCAAACCAGACGTCATCAACCACAACGTTGAGACCATTTCACGCCTTTATGAAAGAGTCCGCCCAGAAGCAGACTATATGCAGTCCCTTAATGTTCTTAAGCACGTCAAGGAAATGGATGCATCCATCATGACAAAATCAGGGATCATGCTGGGTCTTGGCGAAGCGGAACCTGAAGTTAAAACTGTCATTACCGATCTTTATGAATCGGGCTGTGACATTCTCACAGTCGGTCAGTACCTGCCGCCTTCAAGCGCGCATGCCCCTCTCGTTGCCTATATAACACCTGAAGACTTTAAGGCCTATGAAGTTTTCGCCTACGATACCGGCTTCCATGGTGTTGCGTCCGGTCCACTCGTAAGAAGCTCATACAACGCAGGAAAAGTTTACGACGGCTCCAATTAGGCCGTCACCTGCAAACGATAAAAAGGCGCTGCACAGCTCCCAATACTACGGGATATGCACAGCGCCTTTTCCATATGCAATTAAGTCTCTAAAATCATAAAACCCCGTGCGGGATATGCTGTGAAAAACTTTCACAGATACCCTGCACGGGGTAAAACCATCTAATTCGCTCTATGTGAAATCTATGTTAAATAAGAGGTATAGAAGGTTTACTTAGCGTAGTCCACGACTCTTGTTTCGCGAACCAAGCTCACCTTGATTTGACCTGGGTAATCCAGTTCATCCTCAATGCGTTTCTTCATGTTTCTCGCCATGATAATCATGTCATCATCTGAAACTTTATCTGGAACAATCATAACGCGGATTTCACGTCCAGCCTGAATAGCAAATGACTTTTCAACACCTTCATAGCTATCTGCTATTGCTTCAAGTGTTTCCAGTCGCTTGATATAAGTCTGTAGTGTTTCACGTCTTGCACCAGGACGGGCAGCTGAAATAGCATCCGCAGCTGTGACGAGGACAGCTTCAATGGTTTCAGGCTCATAGTCACCGTGATGAGTACTCATAGCATGGATAACTGCACGAGACTCTTTGTACTTTCTCAGCAAGTTCATGCCGATTTCAATATGCGTACCTTCGATTTCGTGGTCCACTGCCTTACCAATATCATGTAGCAGACCAGCACGCCTTGCAACTTTAACATCTGCGCCAAGTTCTGCAGCCATAACGCCTGCAAGGTATGAAACCTCTAACGAGTGGCGAAGTACGTTTTGACCATAACTTGTACGATATCTCAAGCGGCCAAGGAGTTTGACAAGTTCAGGGTGAAGATTGTGAATACCTGCTTCAAAAGTGGCATTCTCTCCAGCTTCCTTAATTTGCTTATCAATTTCTTTTCTTGCTTTTCCAACCATCTCTTCAATTCGAGCTGGGTGGATACGTCCATCAACAATTAGCTTTTCAAGGGCTAATCTTGCTGTTTCACGTCTGATTGGATCAAAGGACGACAGGATAACTGCCTCCGGTGTATCGTCGATTATTAAATCAACGCCTGTGAGAGATTCGAGCGCACGGATATTACGTCCTTCACGACCAATGATTCTTCCCTTCATTTCGTCGTTCGGCAGATTGACAACAGAAACTGTTGATTCTGCCACGAAGTCAGCTGCATATTTTTGTACAGCTGTAGCAATGATCTCTTGTGCCTTCTTCTCTGCTTCTTCCTTTGCTTTGTTCTCAATTTCTTTTACAAGAACAACAGCATCATGTCTAATTTCTTTTTCAACATCTGCAAGAAGCTGTGTTTTAGCTTCCTCAGTTGTATAACCTGAAATGCGCTCCAGTTCATTAATTTGATCCTGGTAAAGCTTTTCAACGGCTTCTTCTCGATTTTCCACCTGTCTCATCTTGTTTTGAAGTTTTTCATCCTTCTTTTCAATTTGAGCAGTTTTCTTATCAAGTGTTTCTTCTTTTTGGAGATTACGACGTTCTAGACGTTGCAGCTCTCCTCTACGTTCTCTTGTTTCTTGCTCTAGATCTGCTCTTAACGTGTGCAGTTCTTCCTTAGCTTCAAGAAGCTTTTCTTTCTTAGCTGTTTCAGCAGCTTTTTTTGCTTCAAAGACGATCTCGTCTGCTCTTTGTTCAGCACTCTTGATCTTCTTTTCGGCGATCTGTCTTCTAAGGAAATATCCTAGACCGAAACTCAGAGACGCAGTGATTATGATCGCTGGTATAACGATTACTAAACCGTTCATAAGCTCACCTCCTTTGCTTCGAGTCATGGAAGACCGACAGTATCGGCCGAATGTCTCTTAAGCATTGATATAACTAGTTTTCAAGATACACCGTTCCTTATTCATTTTAACTCTTTTTTACAGTTGTGTCAAGATGCTTCGCACATTGGTAAGTTTTGCGGTATAGAGACAATTGTTAATATTTTGACTTTTATTGATACGCCATTTTTCATATGCTACCATGGTAACAAGAGCGAACACAGGCATTTATGCTTCCATGTGTTCGTTTTTATCTAAACCTGTGTGAATCTAAAATACTAAGGAGGACTGAGTTATGGCATTTGTAGCAAATACGAATTATGAAGACACGCTCAAGGCCGACATCCACGCATCCATTGCCGAGCGCAAGGCTGCCATCTGCGAAACATGAGACCCCGTCGCTGTTTTAGCACTCCCGTGGGGAGTCAAGGCTACGCTTGAGGCAGATGTTGCTGAGTCGGTCGGTGCGTTTTTTGAAGACATTACCGACAAGACCATTGACTGCGGACAAGGCGTCTCTGTGAAAATTCTCAAGGCAGGCGTCAAGGAACGCAAGGGCACTTATACACTCATATATCGATATGTGATCGTATAAGCAAGGCTCAAAGCACTATCAATTTCAAAAAACAGAGAATCCTGTAGAGCATGGTCTCTTATCGAATTTATCGATAAGCAGAAGCGGTCCATTGACACGCACCCATACCCTACAGGATTTTTTCATATGCAATATCTGTTCAGCTGCGCAACATTGCCTCCACAGAATTTTTTCGAAGATAAAATCATTTCAACTCAAAGAGAATCTGCTCAGGAAACACCCTATGCCAGATCTTCACCTTCAGCTGCTTCGTCTTGGCGCACCAGGCCATAGTGCTTACGCACCTTCATGTCTATTTCTAACATCAGTTCTGGGTTTTCAACCAGGAATTGCTTGGAATTTTCCCTGCCCTGACCCAACTTCTCGTCATTGTAGCTGAACCAAGCGCCTGCCTTTTTGACAATTTCAGCCTTAACGGCACAGTCAAGAATACTGCCTACTTTGGATATACCTTCACCATACATGATGTCAAACTCAGCAATTCTAAACGGTGGTGCAACCTTATTCTTGATGACCTTCACCTTAACACGGTTACCCATAATGTCACCTGAGCTCTGCTTGATTGTATCGATTTTTCTAACATCCATACGTACCGAGCTGTAGAATTTAAGTGCATTACCACCTGTTGTTGTCTCCGGATTACCGAACATAACACCGATTTTCATACGTAGCTGGTTGATGAAGATTACCGAACACTTTGACTTATTGATAATACCCGTCAGCTTTCTCAGCGCCTGAGACATCAGTCTTGCTTGAAGACCCATGTGGCTATCGCCCATTTCGCCGCTGATTTCAGCTTTTGGTACAAGTGCCGCAACCGAGTCAATTACGATAATATCAACGGCACCGCTTCGAACAAGCGCATCAACGATTTCAAGCGCCTGCTCACCTGTATCAGGCTGAGCAAGAATAAGATTATCCGTGTCAACACCAATTGCCTTTGCATAAACCGGGTCAAGTGCATGCTCTGCATCAATAAACGCTGCAACGCCGCCTTCACGCTGTGCTTCTGCAATCATATGCAGTGTTACAGTTGTCTTACCAGAAGACTCCGGTCCATAAATTTCAATAATACGACCTTTAGGAATACCGCCTATTCCAAGTGCTATATCCAGATCAAGAGCGCCAGTAGAAATGCTCTCAATGTTCCTGCTGTTTGGTTCATCGCCTAGGCGCATGATTGAACCCTTACCAAATTGCTTTTCTATCTGTCCTAGTACATTTTCGAGTGCTTTAGCTTTTTCCTTCATATTAATCCCAGACTTTAGGTCTGGTTGTCACCGTCCTTTCCACGAACACCTGTTCTGTTTTTATTATATCGTATTCTAAAATCGTGTCAATAACCTTTTTTACTCTTCGATCATTTTTCTAATATGATCAAGTGCCGTTCGCGCCGAAACAAGACGTACACGTTTGCGGTCGCCGTGGAAATTATGTTTATAAACTTCAAGTCTGTCTTTATAATAAATACCGATGTAAACCAACCCCACCGGTTTCTCCGCAGTGCCGCCTCCTGGTCCTGCTATGCCCGTTATACCTACACACAGGTCAGAACCATGCTTGCTTCTAAGACCGCGCACCATCGCCTCGGCTGTCTCTTCACTCACAGCACCGTACTCAGAGAGAATTTCTTCTGAAACGCCCAGTTCTTCATGCTTGGCAGCATTACTGTAGGTCACATAGCCTCTGTCAAAGACATTTGAAATGCCTGCTATGCCAACCAGGTCTGCGGCAAGGAGTCCACCTGTGCACGATTCTGCCAGCGAGAAACGGATATTATGGTCCATCAGCAGTTTGCCAACGTGCTCCTCAAGAGTCTCGTCATCAAGGGAGTAAACCACATCACCCAGACGCGCCTTCACCGACTCGGCGACAGGCATGATTTTCTTCATGTTTTCCGATTCGCTGATGCCGTTTGCCGTAATCCGGATTGCAACACTTCCATCTTTGACATAAGTGGCAATGGTTGGGTTGGTCTGAGTTAAGACAAGATCTTCAATGGCATTTTCAAGCGCGGATTCGCCCATGCCGAACACCCGCATCCAAATTGTGGTGATTTCCTCTTCGTGCTTTGACTTCAAATATGGCATAAGACCAGAAATGGTCATCGCTTCAACTTCTCTAGGCGGTCCAGGCAGCATCACTGCTGTCTTTCCATTACGCTCAATAATGAATCCCGGTGCGGTTCCCTTGCTGTTGTGCATTGTAATGGCACCGTCTGGCTTCAAGGCCTGTTTTTTGTTGTTCTCGGTCATGGTTCTGCCGATACTCCTGAAAAAATCTTCGATTTCACTCAGCAGAACAGCATCCATCTTCAGGTCCACACCCATGCTTTTTGAAACAATCTCTTTTGTGAGATCATCCTGAGTCGGACCAAGGCCACCTGTTGTAATAATCATGTCCACTTCGTCAAAATACTCTGAGACCGCTTGTTCAAGTCTCCTTGGGTTATCTCCAACTGTGAGATGATAAAGAACACTCACGCCCAGTTCGTTAAGAACAGAAGAAAGGTAAACCGCATTTGTATTGGTTACCTTTCCCATGAGCAGCTCAGTTCCCACAGCGATAATTGCTGCTTTCATCGCAAACCTCCTAGGCCTTAAGAACCTGCTTGTTTTTAACAATGTAATCGACACCTGAAATCAGTGTCAGTGCAACTGCGATCCAAAGTACAATCTGTGCCAGTCTGCCGTCCATCACCTCAAGCGGTGTGTTGTTGAAGAGCAGCAGGACAATCGCAAGCATCTGCGAGTTCGTCTTGAGTTTGCCCCACCAGCTTGCAGCGATAACAATACCTTCAGCTGCAGCAACAGCTCGAAATATGCTTACAATGAACTCGCGGCCCAGAATAATTACAACTGCCCACGAGCTTACAGTACCGATTTCAACCAGACAGATGAACGCCGCCATGACAAGAACCTTATCTGCCAGGGGATCCATAAATTTTCCCAGGTTGGTAATCAGGTTCAGCTTTCTCGCCAAATAGCCGTCAAGAAAATCAGTCAGTGACGCAATAATAAACATAACAGCCGCCATCATCATGTTTCCCGCAAGTAGAAAATACATAAAAACTGGTACTAGTGCTATTCTTAAAATCGTAAGCTGGTTTGCAATATTCATCTAAATCTCCCCAATCAGGTCATACTCAAGTGCATCCGTAATTTTTACAAAGACAAACGATCCAATTTCAAGAGTCTTCGACGCGTGAACATAGACAACACCGTCAATTTCTGGCGCATCCACTGAAGAACGCCCAATATAGACGCGTCCCTCTTCATCGTCTTGCGCAACCTCTTCAATAAGAACTTCCAGTGTCATTCCTATTTTTTCATGCATTCTTTTTTCAGAAATACCCATTTGAACAGCCATGATTTTTCCAAGGCGTTCCTGCTTGACTTCTTCGTCGACCTGATCAGGCATGCGTGCTGCAGGCGTATCCTCTTCCTGAGAGTATGCGAAAGCGCCCAGTCTGTCAAATGCCATTTCCTCGACAAATGCCTTGAGTTCTTCAAACTCCGCGTCTGTTTCGCCAGGGAAACCGACAATCAACGTTGTACGTATGCTGACGCCTTCAACCTTGTCTCTAAGCATATTCACAACACGTCTGATATGCGCCTGGTCCGTTCTTCTGTTCATACGCTTCAAAACACTGTCCGCACCATGCTGAATTGGCATGTCAACGTATTTTACGACCTTGTCCAGTTTGGCAATTGCATCAATGAGCACTTCATCAATCACATCCGGATACATGTACTGAATACGAATCCATTTGATGCCTTCAATCGCATTGAGGTGTTCAAGCAGCTCCGATAATCTGTAGGCGCCGTACAGGTCTATGCCATAGCGCGTCGTATCCTGTGCGATGATAATCAGTTCCTGAACACCCTGTGCCGCAAGACGCTCCGCTTCCCGTACAATGTCTTCCATCTTGCGGCTTCTGTACTTGCCGCGAAGCTTTGGAATAATGCAGTAGGTACAGAGATTGTCACAGCCCTCGGATATTTTTAGATACGCCATATGACTCGGTGTGGAAAGCACACGTGGCAGGTTCTCTTCAATGTCCTTGTCGATATCCCCAATACAGATTTGTGTCAGTCCTCTGCCAAATATGGCTTCAACCACCGGTAAAATCTGATCAAATTGTGTTGTGCCCACAAATGCATCCACTTCTGGAATTTCTTCTTTAAGCGCCTCTGCATAACGCTCAGCCAGACAGCCTGTCACAACAAGCGCCTTGCAGCAGCCCTCAGTCTTGTAAGTGCTCATTTCAAGAATGGTCTCCACAGACTCCGTCTTGGCACTTTCAATAAATCCACATGTGTTTACGACAATAACATCTGCGTCCTCAGGACTGGATGTTGCAAAATACTTGTTTTCACTCATAATTCCGACCATGATTTCAGTATCAACCTGATTTTTCGCACAGCCCAGTGTTTCAAAATAAACTTTTAAATTCATATATAACCCCTCAATCTAGCCCGGTTCAATCCTATGATATCGAACCGGGCTAAAGCATTACGTAATGTTAAGTTCTTCAAGCTCTTCCTTGCTGATGAGAACTTCCCGTGGCTTACTTCCCCTCGAAGGACCGATAATACCACGCTCCTCCATGGAATCGACAAGACGCGCCGCCCTGTTATAGCCCACTCTGAACTTTCTCTGAAGCATGGAAGCAGATGCCTGACCCGTATGAACTACAAGCTCAATCGCCTCTGGAAGGTACTCATCCGCATCTTCCATTGCCTGCGTTTGAATTGTCGTTTCCAGTATTTCTTCATCGTAGTCGACATCGTCTACCTGGTTCTTGATTGTATCTACTAGCGCTTCAACTTCCTCATCGGATATGAAGGCACCCTGAATACGTTTTGGTTTGGACTGACCTGTTGGGTAATAAAGCATATCCCCCTGTCCAAGAAGTTTTTCCGCACCCGCCATATCCAGAATCGTTCTGGAATCCGTTTGCGAAGAAACTGAAAATGCGATACGCGATGGAATATTGGCCTTGATAATACCTGTAATAACATCAACAGAAGGTCTCTGCGTTGCAACAATCAAGTGAATTCCCGCCGCACGGGCCATCTGGGCAAGACGACAGATTGCGTCTTCAACCTGGTCTGGTGCGACCATCATCAGGTCAGCAAGCTCATCGATAATCACGACGATTTTAGCGAGCTTCTCCCGCGGCTGATCTTCTTCAGTCAGGTTGGCATTATGCTCTTCAGCCTTACGATTATAGCTGTCAGAGTCCTTGACACCGGTATCTGCAAACAGCTGATAACGTCTGGTCATTTCCTGAACCGCCCAGTTAAGCGCCACTGCTGCCTTTTTAGGGTCCGTGACAACAGGCAGTATCAAATGTGGAATGCCATTATATGTACTCAGCTCAACAACTTTTGGGTCAATCATCAGAAACTTGACTTCATCCGGCTTGGCATTGAAAAGAATACTGCTGATAAGGGCATTGACACAGACTGACTTTCCGGAACCCGTTGCCCCTGCAATAAGCATATGCGGCATTTTTGCCAAGTTTGAAATGATTGGTTTTCCGGAAATATCCTTTCCAAGTGCAAAGGTCAGCTTTGACTTTGCCGTTTTGAACGCTTCTGTATCAATGACATCCCGCAATCCCACCATGGACTTGTTTTCATTTGGAATTTCAACACCCACAGCCGCCTTGCCCGGAATAGGCGCAACAATACGGACCTGATGGGCAGCCAGACTCAGTGCAATATCATCACTCAGATTGGTGATTTTACTCACTTTTGTGCCAGGCTTAGGTTCTAGCTCAAACATGGTGATTGTAGGTCCTTTGCTGATTTGAACCACTTTGGCCTCAACGCCGAAATGATTCAATGTCTCCTCCAGCTTGTGGGCCTTCTCAATGACTTCCTGATTGTTCTTGCCGCCCGCTTGGGATTTTACCTTGTTGAGAATTCTGAATGGCGGCAGCTTGTAATTGGCATACTCTGCCTTTACAGATTTTTTAATACTGCTTTCGACAGCCGTCTTCGTTTCCGAGTCTATATCTGAGTCCTTGAGTTTCTGAACCGCTCCGTCTTTAGCTTGTGTTTGTGCTGAAACTTCCGTTTGCGCACCACCGGACGGATTCATTTGCCCTTCTGCTGCAGCTGGCCTAGGCACTCTTGCTTCATGCTCTGGTACATCCTCAGCCCCATCAACGGAATCACTCTCATCTGAATCCATATCTTCTGAGTCAGGCTGATCCACATCATCCTCATGGAGGGCATTTACAATACGAATGCCGGTGTTTGGTGTGTCAGTAGCATCACTGCCAGACAGGTCACCCTCAGCTGCTGATTTTTCATCTGCTTTACTTTCTGCTGGAATCAGACTTCCAATGACATTTGTATGTGCCTCAACCTCCTCGTCCACACTGTGGCCAGGAAGTGTCTTCTCTGTATTCTGATGGTCATCAAGCTGATGTTCTGAGTCAAAGCTGCTGAAATCGCGCACCTTGCTCTTCAGACTTTCTCTAACAATATGGCCTGCTGCATCTTCACGCACCGCTTCTGCGTTAGGTACTGGTGTAACTTCTGCCCTCACTGCACTTTCAGGTTTTGCAGTCACCGTGGATGCAGTCGACTTCTTAAGCTGCTTCATCTGCTTTCTAGCGTCCTTGACAGACTTGGGTTTGGAGCTCAGCTTCGGCATGCTCACTTCTGGAAGATTCACCTCCATTGCGGAGAGCTTTTCCACTGCTGCTTTCTGCTTTTCCCAAATCGCTATGATTGACATGCGTGTTCCAAGAACAAGGGCTATGACAAAGAGGACAAAGATTATGACGTAGGTTCCCATGGTACCTAAAAATTTAGTGAAAAGATAGGTAATCATCGTACCAATGACACCGCCGCCCTGCATTGCAATCCCGTTTTTGTAGGTCAGCTGAATTCCAGATACACTTAGCAGAGACTGTGCGTTGAACTCAAGCAGTTCGCTTATGATTTCCATGCTCCCCACGGTAAAGAGGAGCAGTATAGCTAGAAAGGCTGCGCCAAACGCAAGCATATACCTGCTTCTGACTGCCTTAAGGTTTTTATTGATTGCTAAAAATATGAATGCCGTAATAAAGTATGGCACAATATAGGCCGTTGATGCGAAAAGGCCCAAATACACCGTCTTGGTAAACTCTCCGGCAACCCCCATAGAGGATGAATGCAGGCTGAGCGTTGATAGAACGGTGAACGCAAACAAGAGCACAAGTTCAATCTCATAACGAATCAGTTTTGACTGTTTGGACTTTCTCTTTCTGCTTGAGGAAGCCCTGCTTGACTTGCTGCTTGTTTCACTACTGGCGTTTTTCGCTGAAGCACTGGACTTCTTAGACGCACTGCCTTTGCTTGACGCAGTAGATTTACGCGGTCTGGCCGCGGTTTCCTTCTCTGTTTTCTTGACAGAGGATTTTTTTGATGTACTTGATTTAGTCGCCAAAGAACCACCTCTTTCCCCACTATTATAACATGAGAATAGCACGGCACGTCAGTTTTGCCATACACTTTCAGCCTATTGCTACCTGCTCAGCTGAAATTCTTCGTGCAATGCGCGAATGGCATTTTCAAGAGAGTCTTTTCTAATCAGACAGGCAATTGTCGTATGTGAGTCACCAGACTGCAGAATTTCAATACCTGCACGTGTGAGAGACAGCACAATACGCTTCATGACACCTGGTACGCCATGGATTTTATAACCGACAGCGGTAAGCTTGCAGCAGTCCTCAAGAACTGTATAATCCAGCTCAAGTGACTTAAGAATGCGCTCAGCCGCAGGCTTGTCCAGGCTTGCTACTGTAAATATCTTCTGATCTTCAAAGAAGTTGATAAGGTCCATCGAAATGCCCGCTTCTTCAAAGGCATTCAGGAAGGTTTCATTGCGTGTATCACTGTAGCCAATGTGAATTGTAAACTGTACAACATTGTCCTTGCTTGCGATTGCTGTAATGATTTTGGCTTCCATGGACTTGGGAACATCCTCGGTCTGCCTGCTGATTGTCGTACCCTCAGATGATCTGAAGGTATTCTTGATTTTAAGGATTTTTCCTGAACGACGCGCCACCTCAACAGCCTTATGATCAACAACCTTAGCGCCATCAACAGCCATCTGGTAGCACTCTTCATAACTGATTTGTCCAATGACTTTAGCCTCTGGCACCAGCCTTGGATCTGCAGTCATGACACCATCCACATCCGTATATATTTCAATGGCATCAGCATCGAGCGCCTCGCCAAGAATTGCAGCTGTAGTATCACTGCCGCCGCGCCCAAGGGTTGTAATGTCTCCTGACTCAGAAATCCCCTGAAATCCAGTAACTACAACAATTTGACCCGCGTTCAAATGCTTATGCAGCTTGTCTGTTTTGACTTCAATCACATTGGCATCGCCATGCACTGCATCAGTGATGATTCCAGCCTGAAAACCCGTAAGTGCGGCACTGTCCACACCACGCGCCTTGATTGTTCCAGCCATTACAGCAGCGGATATGGTTTCACCGCAGCTCATGAGCAGGTCAAGTTCCCTTGTCCCATGCTCATGTACGGCTTCACCGTACATGCCAATAAGGGTATCCGTGGCATATGGCGCGCCTTTTCTGCCCATAGCAGAAACGACAAGTACCACGGAATTGCCTTCATTGTATGCGCTAATTGCATTATTTGCGATTCTATCTCTTGATTCGGCTGTCGAAACAGACGTTCCACCATATTTTTGTACAATGATTCCCATACAGGCCTCCTAGTTCACGCCAGTTGAACCAAAACCGCCTTCTCCGCGGTCTGACTCAGCTATTTCTTCGACTTCTACAAGTTCTACACGTTTGTATTGGCAGATGACCAGCTGTGCGATTCTATCACCCTTTTCAATAACAAAGGGGTCAGTTCCAAGGTTGACCATCGGCACACAGAGTTCTCCTCTATAGTCACTGTCGATTGTTCCGACACAGTTTATCAGTGTAATGCCATGCTTGATTGCAAGGCCACTTCTTGGCCGAACCTGGCCCTCAAAGCCTTCTGGGATTTCAATAAACAGACCTGTAGGAACAAGGCTTCTCTGCATTGGCGCAAGTGTCATCGGCGACTCTACATTAGCAAGCAGATCCATACCAGCCGACCCTGCGGTCTCATACTTGGGGAGTTTCATGTCAGATTTATTGATGATTTTTACTTTCAAAGCACATCCTCCTATACGTCATTCACGCAGCAGTGCGACTGCCCAACCTGCGTCATTTATAGTTTTTTGAATCGATTGTAGATGTTCTCTACATCCTGATCTTCAATTTTCCCTACAACAGCCAGTGCCAAATCCTCAGAGGTGAAGATTTCCTTTGCCAAAGCACGCACCCTGTCACATGATGTTTCATCAATCTTTTTCAGCACTTCATCAGACGTTTTTACATCACCGGTGAAGAGCACTGATTTGCCCATCATGTTCATGATGTTCTCAGTCCCTTCAAGGCCAAGGATGTAACTGCCTTTCAGTTGTTCTTTCGATTGACTGATTTCCTCGTCCGTGATTTCTCCTTCTTTAAAATCATGGAGAATGTCATACATAAGATCGAGGATCTGTTTCTGATTCTCAGGATTCATGGAGACATACACAGAAAGCAGACCCATGGCCTCATAGAAGCTTGGGTGCGTATAAACCGAATAGCTCAGTCCATAATCCTCTCTGATTACCTGAAACAGTCGGGAACTTGTGCTCCCGCCTATGATATTGTTTAAAATGAGCAGGGCATAGGCATCTTTATGCTCAAATGGCACACCCTTATATCCAAAGTTCAGATGAATCTGTTCAATGTCTCGAGAACGCGCGCCCCAGCCACTTCTAAAGCTCGGTGTATCAATGGTGGACTCTGCTTCTTTTACAAAATCACCCGATCCGAAGGTTCTATTGAGCATTTCAAGAAGGGCATCCGGCTCATAGTGTCCCGCAACTGCGATAACCATTCTGTCCACCGTGTAATTATCATGCATGTAGGACAGAATTTCTTCACGGTGCAGACCCTTGAGTGAGTCCTCGGTCCCTAGAATCGGTCTCCCAAGCGGATGGGTGTCAAAAATAATTCCAGATAAAATATCATAAACAAGGTCTTCGGGTGAATCCTCATACATGAAAATTTCATCAAGAATGACCATTTTCTCCTTGCGAATATCTTCTTCTTCGAATGAAGCGTTAAGGAGCATATCGCTGAGTATATCCGCTGCAATATCTATATGTTCATCAAGAACACGCGCGTAGAAGCACGTGCACTCTTTGCTTGTAAACGCATTCAGTTCCCCGCCAAGACCATCAATTTCCATGGCGATATCTTTTGCCGTTCTATTGTCAGTTCCCTTGAAGAGCATGTGTTCAATAAAATGAGAAGCGCCATTGTTCTTCTTTGTCTCAAGTATGGAACCGGCCTTGACCCAGACGCCAAGTGTAATGGATCTAAGGCCTTTGATTGGTTGGGCGATTACTCGGATTCCATTATCGAGTCTATATGTTTCGTACATTCCTATTCAACCTCTTATTCTAAGTGTCAGGTTTGGGGCTTCAGCATGAAAACCAGCCTACCTTACTATTATATAAGGTTTTCAACCACTTGACACCTCAATGTTGACCAATGTCATTGATTTGTTATTTAGTCTACATAACGCAATTATGTAAACTAAACTCAAATTTCTTATTCATTCCATATTAAAACCAAAAGCCCGCTTATGCGAGCTTTTGGCCTAGACTGTAGAAAAACTCCGAAATCCTGCGTTGCTCAATGTCCCCCACTCCAATCCCGTACATTTGGTACGCTCATAAAGCAGATTTCATCCGCGCCTGGTCTTTCGAAGTTTTTTACAGTTGATCATCTTGTCGACTTTGTCGGCAATCTGAACTAAAAGCCCGCTTATGCGAGCTTTTAGCTATTAATTAAGTCCATGAACTTTTAAATTCTATTAGTCACGTCTTGGACGACGGTTTCTGTCACCGCCACGGTTTCTATCGCCACCGCGATTTCCGCCGCCTTGTTTCTTAGGCTCGTAAGGACGACCGCCCTCAAGTAGAACCTGACGTGATAGATTTACTCTGCCTTGAGAATCTACTTCAACACACTTCACTTGAAGCTCATCACCCACATTGAACATGTCTGTGATTTTTTCCAGTCTCTCGACAGTAAGTTGTGAAATGTGTACCAGACCTTCTTTGCCAGGAAGAACCTCAACAAATGCACCGAAGTCCATAATACGTGTGATCTTACCTGTGTAGATCTCACCTACTTCGATGTCCTTTGTAATCATTTCGATTTCCTTACGGCAACCTTCTCCGCCAAGACCGTCAACAGCTGTAATGAGAACAAGACCTTCGTCGTTGATATCAATCTTACAGTTGTGTTCGCTTGTAAGACGTGTAACCACTTTACCACCTGGTCCAATGACATCGCGGATTTTGTCTGGATTAATTCGCATTGAGATAACGCGTGGTGCGTATGGAGACATTTCTTCTTTAGGTGCGTCAATAGCCTTGCTCATATGCTCAAGGATAAATAGACGACCCTGACGTGCCTGCTCCATTGCACTCTTTAGAACTTCACGAGAAAGTCCTTCAATCTTGATATCCATTTGAAGCGCTGTAATACCATCAGCAGTACCAGCAACCTTGAAGTCCATGTCGCCGAGGAAATCTTCCTGTGCCTGAATGTCAGAAAGGATTGCATAGTCGTCACCTTCGCTGATCATACCCATTGCAATACCAGCAACAGGAGCTTTAATCGGTACACCTGCATCCATAAGTGCCAGTGAAGTACCACAGATAGAAGCCTGTGAGCTCGAACCGTTACAAGTAACAACTTCAGAAACCACACGGATTGCGTATGGGAATTCTTCTTCATTTGGAAGCACTGGAACAAGAGCTCTTTCAGCTAGGGCACCGTGACCAATTGCACGACGGTTAACACGTGCAAAACCAGTTTCACCAACCGAGAACGGTGGGAAGTTGTAGTGGTGCATCCAGCGCTTAGACTCTGTTTCATCAAGACCATCAATCTTTTGAGCTTCACCAAGTGCACCCAGTGTCGCAATTGAAAGGGCTTGTGTAATACCTCTAGTGAACAGACCTGAACCATGAGTTCTAGGAAGCAGATCAACTTCAGCCGTAACAGGACGTACTTCTGTATAATCACGACCATCAGCACGAACGCCTTCTTCAAGAATCATTTTACGCACAACAGCCTTTTCAACAGACTTGAATTTGCCTTTAATGAATCCTAAATCGTCTGGATATTCTTCTTCAAAGTGGGCAACAAGCTCTTCTTTGATGGCATCCATAGCTGCATTTCTTTCCTTCTTACCAGGAAGACGTACATCTCTATCAATTTTATCCCAAAGGAAGTTCTTAACTTTTTCAACAAGCTCAGCATCTTCTTCAGGCGCTACAAATTCTTGTTTTTCCTTACCTACAGCTTCCACGATTGTATCGATAAACGCAACAAGGCGCTTGATTTCATCGTGACCAAACATAATTGCACCAAGTACAACATCTTCTGACAGAACGTTTGCACCTGCTTCAACCATAACAACCGCATCGCGTGTACCTGATACGATCAGGCTCAGATCAGACACTTCACGCTGCTCAGCCGTTGGGTTGATTACGTACTCGCCATCTACAAGACCTACTGTAACAGAAGCCGTAGGCTCATCAAATGGAATGTCAGAAATTGAAAGTGCAATCGAAGAACCCAGCATTGCAGCCATTTCAGGCGCATTGTCCTGCTCTACAGACATGATTGTCGCAATTACCTGTACTTCGTTCTTGAACCCATCTGGGAACAGTGGACGGATTGGACGGTCAATCAGACGTGCAGCTAGAACTGCCTTCTCACTTGGACGACCTTCACGCTTCAGGAAGCCACCTGGAATCTTACCAACTGAGTACATTTTTTCTTCAAACTCCACACTCAGCGGGAAGAAATCGATGCCTTCACGTGCGCCAGACATTGTAGCTGTTACAAGTACGTGTGTGTCCCCGTATTTAACCATACAAGAACCATTTGCAAGGTTTGCAATTCTACCTGTTTCTACTTCAAGCGTACGACCAGCGATTTCAGTCTTGAAAGAATTGATTACTCTTTCCTTAAAAATACCTGCCATTAATTTTCCTCCTCTTACAAGAGGTGCTACGGAACTCATCCTACTTATAAAATCCACCAGCCTGGAGCTGATGCATTCTAAAGCAGGACAATTATAAATGATTCCGCAGACACCAACAATTGAATTTTCACAGTATTTATTTCAAAACAATCCTGTTAGCAATATACCAAACAGGATACTTCTTTAATCAGAAATACACTCAAAAGAAGATTTGAATTTTTCTAATTATATTCATTTTATTCTAAATACTGGAAAGACATTTAAAAGAATAGAGCGGTTTTACCCGCTCTACAACTTTCATTACTTTCTTAGGCCCAGACGAGCAATCAGATTTCTGTAACGCTCGATGTCTGTCTTCGTTAAGTAGTTAAGAAGACGACGACGCTGACCTACCATTTTAAGAAGACCTCTTCTTGAGTGATGGTCTTTCTTGTGAGTTTTAAGGTGACCATTCAGGTGATTGATTCGGAAAGTAAGCAGTGCTACTTGAACCTCTGGAGAACCAGTATCGCCTTCTTTAGTACCGTACTCTTTGATGATTTCTTCTTTTTGTGCTTTAGTCATTACCATATGACTACACCTCCATATATTATACTTATAACTACCCAGTGCCGTGTGAACCGTCGGTGTCTTCGAAAGACACAGCACAGGGTTACCAGAGCAATTTTATCATAAACTCTATCAATTGTAAACGCTCGGATTTCAATATTTCTTAATGAATATTGAAATACTCCCTCGCGTATCCCACATCCTTCTTGATGTAGTCAATAAGCTGTTCGAGGGACTCCATTTTAATTTCATCACGTATGCGTGTGTAGAACTCCACCGTGATGATTTCATTGTAAATGTCCTTGTTGAAATCAATGATATAGGTTTCAAGATTGAACATTTTCTGGTCAAACGTCGGATTGTAGCCCACGTTCGACACGCTATAGTAAACCGTGTCACGCACCGTAGTCTTGGTGACGTAAACACCAGGTCTTATTAAGGTCATGTTGGATGAAATCTTCAGGTTTGCAGTTGGAAATCCGATTGTATTGCCAACCCGTTTCCCCTTTACCACTTCACCAGTGGCATGATAATGCCTTCCAAGCTGCTCATTGACAGCCTCGATTTCTCCTTCTTTCAAAAGACGGCGAATCGCTGATGAACTGATTTTCTTACCATCCACCTCAACAGGCTTTACAATATCGACCTCGTAATGTCCATTTCTTGAATAGGACTTCAATAGCTCGACAGTGCCCATGGCCTTGCTTCCGAATCTAAAATCGAAACCGACAGTCAGGTACCTTGTATTCAGCCCCTTCACCAGTATGTCCAAAACAAAGTCATCTGGCGGAATCTCCATGAGCTTCCTGTCAAAATTCAAGAGGACCAGAATATCAACGCCATAAGACTCAAGAAGTCCGATTTTATCGTCGAGAGAGAGAATACGCGGCGGCGCACCACCTTCGGTCGTCAACTCCCTTGGATGATTTGCAAAAGTAAAGACACAGCTTTTCAGGTTGCGCCTCTGACAGTTCAAAATCATTTCCCGAATGACTTCCTGATGACCGATATGCAGCCCATCGAATGTTCCAAGGGCGACCCCTGTATCAACCGTTATTCGAGAAAGCTCTTCAATATCTCTAATGATTTCCATCGTATCACCTGACTTTAAGTGTCATTACAAATTGAACAGCGTCACCATTTTGACCTGTTCGTCAACGCATCTTGCGATGCCTAGAAATTCCTTTTCAACATATATTCGGATCAGCTGATCTTCGACAAGTGCATCTGAACCACAATACTTAGCCAGATCGATTCTTACGCCATTTTGAAGTTTGGCGGAAAGCTCTTCCGGTACTGATGCTTCTGGGAGTTCAGCGAGTGCTTCATCTACAGTGAGCATATGGGTGCCCACGCGCTCTGGATGCGCTTTAAAAGATTGCAAGGCTTCAAGTGTTATACCATTTTCCAAATTGAAAATGCCTGTAGCAGTTCTAAGAAGAAAGGACATGTGTGCCCCACAACCTAGCTTTTGACCGATGTCATGGCAAAGTGTCCTGATATAAGTCCCTTTAGCACACTCGACATCCATCCAGACCTTTTCACCTTCGATTCTGATAACCTCTATAGCATAAATATGCCGTATGCGTGGTTTTCTGTCAACAGTGACCCCTTCTCTTGCAAGCTCATATAGCTTTTTACCATTTACCTTGAGCGCAGAGTACATAGGGGGTATCTGTTCAATTTCACCCACGAAGTCCATGACAGCCTCTCGAATATCCTGCTCGGTTATTGCCTCGACAGGACTGGACATCAGCACTTCCCCCCACATATCCTGGGTATCGGTTACCGCGCCGAGGGTCATTTCACAACGGTAGGTCTTTTTATCGTTCTGTATCAACTCGACTATTTTTGTCGCACGTCCAATACAGATTGGCAGAACGCCAGCCGCCATAGGATCAAGTGTTCCCGTATGGCCAATCTTCTTTATGCCCAGCGCACGCCGGGCAATCGCGACGACATCGTGAGATGTCGTATGCGGTGGTTTAATAATATTCAGTACGCCTTGCACGTTATCACACCATTTCATAGTAGGTGCCAAGAAGCTTTTCGATTGCAGATGACAGCGTGCCGTAAAGTGTCAGCCCAGCTGCTTTTGCATGACCGCCGCCTTCGTAGCGAAGCGCCAGTTCGGCCACATCGAAATTATGCTTTGACCTTAAGCTTCCTTTAAATACATTCTTTTCTTTTTCCTTGAGGAGTATGACGACTTCGACACCATAAATGTCTCTGAAAAATTCAGCTACACCATCTGTGTCAAGGTTTTCAATGCCCAGGTCCGACATGTCCTGTAATGTGACATGCGTCAGCGCCAGTCGCCCATAGTCTTCAATTCGAAGATTTTTCATGGCAGCCTTCAGAACCAGCATTTTTTCAAGCGGCTTGTTCTGATACAGCTCCGTATTTATAGCATTGAGATCAATACCAGCTTCAATTAATCCCGCTGATATTCTCATTGTTTTCGCTGTAGTATTGGAATATTTGAAGCTTCCTGTGTCTGTTGAAATTGCCACATAAAGTGCGCGCGCAATTTCCTGGGTCACCTCCGCATCTGCGTCAGCAAGCAGTTCATAGACCATTTCGCCTGTTGAAGATGCCTCTGGACACACGACGTTGACACCGCCATACATGATGTTGGTCTTGTGATGATCAATATTCACCACTGTCCCCGCAGCACTTAGCATATGCTGTCTGCTGCCTAGGCGTCCAAGGTCGCTTGAGTCCATACAGAAGACAAAATCCACTTCCATATTCAGTTTTCCAAACGCTTCTTCTGTCAGGTATGGCACATTCAAAAAACCAAGATTGAAAGGGATTGGATCGTCGAGGACAATCCAAACCCTTTCTGTTATAGTCTTTAAATACGCATACATGGCAACCGCGGAACCGATGGTATCTCCATCGGGATTAATATGCGGCAAAATCACAATTGAAGCGTCCGTTAGAGCAAGTTCTCTTAACGGATTATTCTTCATCCTCATCATCCTCAATATCATCTGTCTCATCAGATGCATCTTCGTTGTTTGAATCAGACTGCACATCGCGTATCAGCTTGGATAAGTTGATCGCATTTTCGATGGATTCATCCAGCTTGAAAATTGGTTCAGGCGTATAGCGCACATCGAGCTGATCCCCGATTGCACGACGTACGAAGCCCTTCGCACGGTTAAGACCTTCAATAGTCTTTTCTTTCATTTCTTCGCTGTCGAAGACACTGATATATATTGTTGCATAACGCAGATCGCGTGTTGTCTCAACACCCGTCACCGTCGCCATTTTTGAAACGCGCGGATCCTTGATGTCTTCTCTAATAACTTCTGCAACGATTTTTCTGATTTCTTCAGAAATTCTCTTACTTCTAGGTTTACTCATATTGATCACCTCTTAACGAAGACTAGCCGCGTGGAATTTCCTCAATAATGAAGGCTTCAATGATGTCGCCTTCCTTGATATCGTTATAGTTTTCAATACCGATACCACATTCATAGCCAGTAGCAACTTCTTTTACGTCATCCTTGAAACGACGCAGTGACGAAATTTTACCTTCATGGATGATGATGCCTTCACGCGCAAGTCTGACTTGTGCATTTCTTACAACTTTACCTTCTTTAACATATCCACCTGCAATAATGCCCACATTTGGCACCTTGAAAGTATCACGAACTTCGATGTGACCCAGTACAACTTCCTTGTACTCAGGTGCAAGCATACCCGTCATGGCTTTTTCAATATCGTCGATTGCGTTGTAGATAATTCTGTATGTTTTCAGTTCAACGGCCTCACGCTCTGCCATATTCTTAACAGCAGTTGACGGTCTAACGTTGAAACCGATAATGATTGCATTTGATGCAGATGCCAGCAAGATATCTGACTCTGTAACTGTACCCACGCTCGCATGGATGATCTTAACTTGAACTTCTTCATTTGAAAGCTTAAGCAGAGACCCTCTAAGCGCTTCAACAGAACCGTGAACGTCTGCCTTGATAATGATGTTCAGGTCTTGAACCTCACCCATCTGGATTTGCGCAAACAGATCTTCCAGAGAAATGTGCTTAGTTTCAGACAGATTGCTTACACGTCTTTCAGATGCACGCTTCTCAGCGATTGTTCTAGCAAGACGGTCATCACTTACAACATAAAGCTTGTCACCCGCTTGCGGCACTTCATTAAGACCCATGATCTCTACTGCTGAAGCTGGTCCAACATGTTCAATCGGTTTACCAATATGGTTCAGCATAGCTCTGACACGACCATAAGTCGTACCTGCAATAACAGAGTCGCCAACCTTCATTTGTCCTTTTTCAACAAGTACAGAAGTGACGATACCACGGCCTTTGTCAACCTTGGCTTCAATAATCGTACCCACAGCCGGACGCTCTGGATTTGCCTTAAGCTCTTGCATTTCAGCAACAAGAAGAACCATTTCAAGAAGCTGGTCAATACCTTCACGCTTAAGTGCAGATACTGGTACAGAGATAACATCTCCGCCCCACTCTTCAATCAGGATACCACGCTCTGAAAGCTCTTGCTTAACACGGTCAGGGTTTGCATTGACCTTGTCAATCTTATTGATAGCAACGATAATTGGCACACCAGCAGCCTTAGCATGGTCAATGGCCTCAATTGTCTGTGGCATAACGCCGTCATCGGCAGCAACAACCAGGATTGCGATGTCTGTAACTTTTGCACCACGTGCACGAAGTGTCGTAAACGCCTCATGACCAGGTGTGTCTAGGAATACAATCTTTTCGCCATTGTGAACAACTTCAGACGCACCGATATGCTGTGTGATACCGCCCGCTTCACCGTCAGTTACCTTCGTAGAACGGATTGCGTCAAGAAGCGATGTCTTACCGTGGTCAACGTGACCCATAACAGTAACAACTGGCGCACGCTTTTTAAGTGTCTCAACTGCATCTTCCTCATCAAGATTGAAGAGGTCAATATCGCTGATTGGTTTTTCTTTTTCAATTTCAACGCCAAGCTCTGAAGCAATCAGTTCAGCTGTTTCAAAATCAATTTCCTCATTCATAGCTGCCATAATGCCAAGCTGCATGAGCTTCATGATAATCTGATTTGTTGGTTTGCCAAGTTTGTCAGCAAGCTCAGAAACGATGATAACATCGCCAACTCTTACAACGCCGCTTTCAGCTTCTGCTTTTTCAGCAGCCTGATGCTCTTGCTTGTACTTACCACGACTTTGTTTTTTCTTTTTCTTGCTCTTTGATTTCTTGATAGATCTTTCTTTCTTTTCGAACTCTTCATCTTCAATAGCCTGAAGATCGATTTTATGTCTGTCGTGCTGTGAATCATGGTCCAGATCTTCTTCAGCTTCAGCTTCAACTTCTACGTCTGCTTCAACCTCTGCACCTGCTTCACCCTTATCGCCATAAAACTCCATAATAAGCTCAGCCTCTTCATCTTCTAACGCGCTCATGTGATTTGCTACTTCGATATCAAATTCTTTGAGCTTCTCAATCATTTCCTTGCTGGAAACGCCTAGATCTTTTGCTAATTGGTAAATACGAATTTTGGACAAATCGCTCACCTCCGGAAGTACTACGTGTCATCTACGCATCCAAAGCTTTGAGCATTTCCTTTGCAAATCCGGAATCGGTTACGCCGAACACAGTTCGGTTATCCTTTCCGATTGCTGAAGACAAAATTTCCCTGTCTTCAATAATTCTTACTGGAATATTTCTGCTTTTGCATAGATGTAAGAAACGGTCTTTTGTATTGTCAGATGCGTCTGCTGCAACAATCATCAGCTTGACAGCACCCTTCTTAATATTAATGATGCACGTGTCCTCACCTGATACAAGGTTTCTGGACTTATGTGCGAAGCCGAGCAGAGATAAAAATTTATTGTTTATCATGTGCTTCTAGCTCCTTATAGAGTTTTTCGAATATTTCTCGATCCACTTCACATCCAAAGGCACGGTTGAGCGATTTCTTCTTTTCAGCCTTTTTCAGACACTCAGCGTCTGGGCAGATATATGCGCCACGGCCATGTGCCTTGCCAGTAAAATCAACACTCATTTCGCCTTCTTTGTTGCGTACGATGCGGATCAAGTCCTTTTTAGGCTTTTGTTCATTGCATCCTACGCATTTACGAAGTGGTATTTTCTTCTTTTGCATGGGAATCCCTAGCCTCTCTATTCTAGAATCTCATCTTCTAAATTATCTGGAAGATCAGTCATTTCCATGTCATCAGCAGCTTCATCTTCTACTGCCAATACGTCTTCAACCTCTTCTGCTTCAGGAGTCTCTTCAGTTTCAAGAACCTCAGGCATGTTTGCCAGCGCTTCAAGATACTCCGCATACTGAGTTTCGCTCTTGATGTCAATTTTCCATCCTGTCAGCTTAGCCGCAAGTCTTGCATTCTGGCCTTCCTTGCCAATGGCAAGAGACAGCTGATAATCTGGAACAACAACAAGTGCGCTCTTCTCTTCTTCATTGACATCAACGCGCTCAACCTTCGATGGGCTCAGTGCATTTGAAATGAACTCCGATGGATCTTCACTCCATTTGATGATATCAATTTTCTCGCCGCCCAGCTCTGTAACAACAGACTGAACACGAACACCCTTCTGACCAACACAAGATCCAACAGGATCGATGTCTTCCAGTGGTGAGAACACTGCAATTTTTGTTCTTGAACCCGCTTCACGGGAAATGCTTCTGATTTCTACTTCACCGTTGTAGATTTCAGGAACTTCAAGCTCGAATAGACGCTTAACAAGTCCAGGGTGTGTTCTAGACACAAGAATTTGAGGTCCCTTTGGCGTTTTCTTGACCTCAACGATGTAAGACTTGATACGCTGCCCCTGCTCGTATGGTTCGCCAGGAATCTGCTCAGATGGAAGCAGGATTGCTTCTGTACGTCCAAGGTTGATATAGATTGTGCCTTTTGACATACGCTGGATCTGACCATTGATGATTTCTGATTCTCTGTTGCTGAATTCGTCAAATATGATTGACCTTTCCGCTTCACGAAGTCTCTGAACAACAACTTGTTTTGCTGTCTGTGCAGCAATACGTCCAAAGTTGCGCGGTGTCACTTCCTCTTCAGCAAAGTCACCTATTTCAAAATTCGGATTTTCAAGTCTTGCTTCATCCAGTGAAATCTCAGTGAAATCATCCATTGACTCTTCTACAACTTCTCTCAGTGAGAAGACTTTGAAATCGCCAGACTCCGAATCGATGTGCACGCGCACATTCTGTGAAGAACCAAAGTTCTTCTTAAAAGCAGTAATAAGTGCTGCTTCAATTGTTTCAAGAAGAATTTCTTTACTAATGCCTTTTTCTTTTTCGAGTTGCTCTAGCGCTTCAAACAGTTCAGCTTTCACTTTATGCGCCTCCTTTTATTAGAAAGTAACAAGCAGTTTGACAACTGCCGTTTTTGACTTTGGAATTTCAAGTGTTTTGGAATCATCTCTTGTAATGATGATCTTATTATCCTTCAGCCCAACAAGTGTACCTTGGATAACCTTTTCGCCGTCAATCGGCTGGAACAGATTTGCCTGTACCTTTTTACCGGCATACTTCAGGTAATCTTCTTCCTTTTTGAGTTCACGCTCAACACCCGGCGAAGTAACTTCAAGGAAATAATTTTCCTCAATCGGGTCAACAGCGTCAAGCTTCTTATTCAAGAACTTGCTGACAAGTCCGCAGTCGTCAAGATCAACGCCGCCTTCCTTGTCAATGATGACACGCAGGTATCTATGCGGGCCTTCTTTTACAAATTCTACATCTACCAGTTCAAGTCCATTGGATGCCAAATGCTCTGAAACAAGTTCACGAACAACATCAACAACGCGCTTTTTACTCATGTAGATCTACCTCCTTATTAAATTGTGTATTTAGTTGTTAAAGAGAACAGGAATTTTCCCCGTTCCATTAAGAAGGAGTGGGCCTCAACCCACTCCTAAAGCTTTTCTTATCATTTTGTCTACTAAAAGTATAACATATGTTAATCGACTATGCAAATATGCATCAGATTTGTCAGTTTTACAGTAAAATCTGATGCAAAATGACTCATAAAAGTCTTTAAACTCAACAGATGAATACCCACAGACTAAAATCCGAACAAGGATAGCTGATTGTCTTCTGGAAGGCCAGTCAGACAACCGTGATCTCTAAGGGCCTCAATAACTGTTTTGGTAACCTTAGCCTTCGTTCTCAGGTCATCAATGGACAGGATTTCACCCATGGCAACCGCACTCACAAGGGCTCTGGCAGCATTTTCTCCGACACCCTGAAGTGCCTGGAAAGGCGGTAGAATCTTGCCGTCGACAATCTTAAACTTCGTCGCATCAGATTTATACATATCTACCTTAAGGAACTCATAGCCCCGCGCATACATCTCACGAACAATTTCAAGAATCGTATAGAGGTCCTGATCCTTCTTTGAAAGATTCATTTCAATACTATCAAGCTCGTTTATCTTGGCAACGACAGCAGCCTTGCCTTGGCATACGAGCTGGGCATCAAAGTCGTCCACCTTGATTCCAAAATGCGTTGAATAGAAGGCCAGTGGATAATGCACCTTAAAGTATGCAATTCTGAAGGACATCATAACATAGGCAACCGCATGGGCTTTCGGGAACATGTATTTGATCTGGTTACACGACCAGATATACCATTCAGGTACATTGTTCTCCTTCATGAGCTCAACGTCTTCGTCGGTCAGCCCCTTGCCCTTACGCACCTTCTCCATGATTTTGAAGGATTTCAGCGGCGGCAGACCCTGATACATGAGGTAAACCATGATATCGTCACGGGTCGAGATTACATCCTTGATTTCCACCGTGCCATTACGCACAAGGTCCTGGGCATTGTTCAACCATACATCCGTACCGTGGGACAGACCGGAGATACGCACCAGGTCTGCGAAAGTCTTTGGCTGTGTATCGGCCAGCATCTGACGAACAAATCGTGTACCGAACTCAGGGATACCCAGCGAGCCAATGTCAAGCGGATAGTCCTTGTCAAGAATGCCCAGTGTGTCAATGCTGGTGAAAATACTCACTGTTTCCTGGTCATCCAGCGGCACGTCGAAAATGTTCACTTCCGTAATGTCCTCTAGTTCACGTATGATGGTCGGAACGTCGTGCCCGAGTATATCGAGCTTAAGAATACGCCCGGAAATCGAATGGTAGTCAAAGTGGGTTGTCAAGACACCACAGTTCACATCGTTGGCAGGGTACTGTATCGGTGTGAAATCCGAAACTTCCTTGTAGTCAGGAATAACCATGATACCGCCCGGATGCTGTCCAGAGGTTCTCTTGATACCCGTACAGCCCTGGGCAAGACGAATGATTTCCTTGGAATTCACATTATCCATTCCGCGCTCTTCGAAGTATTTCTTTACAAAGCCGTAAGCTGTCTTTTCAGCAACCGTACCAATGGTTCCGGCCTTATATACATAGCCTGTACCAAAAAGCTCCTCCGTGTACTTATGAGAAGTTGCCTGATAGACACCTGCAAAGTTAAGGTCGATATCAGGCTCCTTGTCACCGTCAAAACCAAGGAAGGTCGCAAACGGAATGTTGTGTCCGTCTTTTTTATAAGCTTTGCCACACGCTGGACAATCCCTGTCGGGAAGGTCCGCACCCGAACCGATACTGCCATCTGTGATAAAAGTGGAGTGTTGACAGTGCGTACAAATATAATGCGGCGGCAGCGGATTAACCTCGGTAATATCAGACATGGTCGCCGCAAAGGATGATCCTACGGAACCACGGGAACCAACGAGATAGCCATCTTCAAGTGATTTTGTTACAAGTTTCTGGGCGATGATATACATCACGGCATAACCATTGCTGATGATTGAGTTCAGTTCTGTCTGCAGTCTTTCCTCAACAATTTCAGGCAGGTCATCACCGTAAATGCTTTTCGCCTTCTTATAGCACATATCTCGAAGTTCATCGTCTGAACCTTCAATACGCGGGGGATAGGTTTCATTTGGAATCGGGAGAATACTGTCGATGCTGTCAGCAATGGCGTTTGGAACACCAATGACAACCTCGCGCGCCTTGTCTCTTCCCAGGTATTTGAACTCATTTAACATATCGTCCGTCGTTCTGAAATAGAGCGGCGGTTGATTGTCTGCATCGTCAAATCCTTTTCCGGCCATGATGATCCGTCTGTAAACTTCATCTTCCGGATTTAGGAAGTGCACATCCCCAGTTGCGGCAACAGGAATATTCAACTTCTCTCCCAGCGCCACAATATGCTTGTTCAGTTCCTGAAGCTCCGCTTCATCTTTAGCCAGTCCCTTGGCAATCATAAAGGCATTGTTGCCGATTGGCTGAATTTCCAGATAATCATAGTACTTGGCAATTTCCTCAACTTCGTCCTCGGACTTGTTGGCAAAGATTGCCCTGAAGAGCTCGCCCGCTTCACAGGCAGAACCGATTATCAGGTTTTCACGGTATTTTGTAAGCAGACTCTTGGGTATACGAGGCCGTCTGTAGAATGTTTTTGTGTTGGAATCACTGACGAGTTTGTAGAGGTCCTTAAGACCCGTCTGGTTCTTAACGAGAATGATGACATGATATGTCTCTGCGCTCTTATAGTCGAGCTCCTCAAAACCCAGTTCGTTTATTCCCGCCATATCGTAAATTTCCATATCTTTAAGCATGGAAATAAAGTGTACCAGTATCTTAGCAGTCGCCATGGCGTCATCCACAGCTCTATGGTGGTTCTCAAGCTTGATTTTAAGACGCTTGGCAACCTGATTCAGCCTGTGACGCTTCATGTCCTTAAGAAGAAGACGCGCCAGTGTCAAGGTGTCGACAACTACAGGGGTAAATGTGCGCCCTATGCGCTCGGCCTGCTCCTTAATGAAGGATACATCAAAGTTTGCATTATGTGCCGCAACGGCACTGTCACCTACGAACTCAAGGAATTTCGGCAGCTCCTGCTCAATGGATGGCGCACCAATGACCATATCATCAGTAATGCCCGTGAGCTCAACAATTTTTGCCGGGATAGGTCTTCCTGGATTGACAAGGGCACTGTATGAATCGATGATTTCTCCACCACACACTTTTACAGCGCCGATTTCAGTAATCATATCGTGCTTGAAGGAAAGACCCGTTGTCTCTATGTCAAACACAACAAAGGTCTGGTTCAGGTCTTCACTGTTGGGGTCCTTGATAACCACTGCATCGTCATTGAAGAGATAACCCTCCACACCATAAATAACCTTGATGTCTTTACCTTCCGAAGCATGCATGCCGTCGGGAAATGCCTGAAGCACACCATGGTCTGTAATGGCCACAGCCTTGTGCCCCCATTTTGCAGCAGTGTTAACAAGCTCCTTAACAGAAGTGACACCATCCATGTCGGACATGTTGGTATGCATGTGGAGCTCCACACGCTTGTCTTGGGCATGGTCCATACGTGTTTCTTCAACCTTGCCCTCATTGATGTTCATGACAAACATCATGAGTTCCTTTTCAAAGGAATCGTACCTGATATTGCCTTCAACCTTATACCAGACGCCCTTTTTCAGTGCGCCTTCCAGCTCTTCGGCTTCTTCGGGTTTTGCAAAGATCTTGCAGTTTATTGAATAAGTGTAGTCTGTAATCGCAAAGGAAATAAGTTTTTTACCACTTCTAAGATCACGGGTGTCCTTCTCAAATATCTTCCCCTCGAAGCAGACAACAGACTCCTCCTCCATGTTCCCTTTAATGGGTACTGGTGGTCTCTTGATTTCGCGTTTATAAATGACGTGTGCAGGCTTTTCCTTCGGTGCCCTTGAGTTGGAACTGAATCCGCCCTCAGAATTAAAGCCACCGGATGGCGCCCGCTTAGTCTGTTCCATGCTGTTCTTCTTGCGCTCAACCTGCTGGATTTCCATTGCTTGTCGAGCCTTGAGCTGCTTGTTCTCTTCAAAGGCTGCCATGCTGTTTTCATGTCCCGTATGGTCGTAAACCAGTTCAACCCCCAGAGACAGATTGACCTCTCGCATCAGCTGCTGGCTGATGATTTTCTCACAGTTCTTCTGCTGAAGCTGACGTACCGAAAACTCATCAGGCATATGGATTTCAAGTATCTGCGCCTTGAGCTCAGGCTTCATTTGCTTAAGCATGCCATTGAGACCTGGACAAATTTTCGAAGTCATCCATACGACTGTAGGCCAGTACTTTTCAAGTACTGCATCAGCCGCTTCCTCCTGCCAGTTGAAGCTGAAGTAAATCTTGATATCTTCAATCGCCGGTAGGTCCGTTTTCACACGATGAACCAGCTTGTCTCTAAGTTCCGGTTCCACAACATCGTCCGTCTCAAAATACAGCTGAATCTGCTTAAGCTGCTTTACATATTTAATTTCTTTGACTTTAACCGACTCCAAGTCCAAATGCGCATCAAGACACGCATTGAACCCCCCTGTCTGTATTTCAGACATTAGCTCACCTACAATTTCATTATTTCTTCGATTAATGCGTCTACAATTTCGTTTTCATTGACTTTCTTTATGATTTCGCCTTTTACAAAAATCAAGGCTTCCCCTCGCCCTGAAGCAATGCCTATATCGGCTTCGCGCGCTTCGCCAGGACCGTTTACCGCACAGCCCATGACCGCCAGTGTCAGTGGTTTATCGATTTCTTCAATTCGCTTTTCAATTTCGCTGGCAATCTTATCAAGGTCGACCTGACACCGACCGCATGTCGGGCAGGATATCATACGAATGCCAAAGGAACGGATTCCCAGGGATGAAAGGATTTCTTTACCCACACGGACTTCCTCAACAGGATCTCCGGTAAGGGATATTCTAAGCGTGTCACCCATGCCTCCCAGAAGGAGGGCGCCTACACCCACGGACGACTTCACCGTACCCGCGAATCGCGTCCCCGATTCCGTGATGCCAATGTGGAATGGATACGCAACTTCATTTGCCAGCTTTGAATAGGCCGAAAGCGTCAAATGAATATCTGACGCCTTAAGCGCTACAATTATATCATAAAACTCAAGGGCTTCCAGTTGACGTATATGTCCCAGGGCACTTTCAACCATTGCCTCTGCACAAACACCGCCATGCTTTTCAATTAGCTCTTTTTCAAGAGACCCTGCATTGACGCCGATACGAATTGGAATTCCCGCTTCTTTTGCTGCTTCCACAACCTTTTGAACACGTTCCTTAGATCCAATGTTGCCCGGATTGATGCGGAGCTTGTCCACACCCTGTTTTATCGCCTCGAGTGCCAGCTTGTAATCAAAATGGATATCTGCCACAAGTGGAATATGAATTTGCGCTTTAATCTCAGCTAGTTTTTCAGCAGCTGCCATGTCTGGAACCGCCACTCTGACTATTTCACATCCGGCCTTTTCAAGGCGGTGGATTTGCGCAACTGTATCTTCAACATTTCGCGTGTCGGTGTTGGTCATAGACTGTACTGTGATTGGCGCGTCGCCGCCTACAGGTACATTTCCTACCATAACGCGTCTGGATGCTCTTCTTTTTATCATCACATTAGCCTCCAATATTCAGGTCTTTCATGACCAGCAGTACCATAAGCGTCATAAGGATTACAAAACCGACAAAATGGACAAAGCCCTCTTTTTCCGCATCAATAGGCTTTCCGCGAAGGATTTCAAGACCGATGAATATGATCCGTCCTCCATCGAGCGCTGGGAATGGCAAGAGGTTGATCAGCCCCAGATTGATAGAAAGCAACCCTGTGATATTTAGAACACTTTTTAGTCCCGATTGACTCGCCTGACTCACGGCATTATAGATTCCCACAGGACCTGAAACCTGAGAGAAATCTCCCTGTCCTACAAGAAGGGAACCCAGATATTGCAGTATGGCCTGAACAGTATAGAAAACGCCCATAAATGCATATTTAACCGAAAGAATCAGGTCTTTCTTAAAGGCTGGTCTGATTCCGATAATTCTGCGCCCAGTCTCCTCTTCCTGTGTTGCAGTCACAGTATATGTCATTTTTGAACCGTCTCTGTACACCTCTATTTCAAGCTGGTCGGATTCCGATTCAGATATGCCCGTAACTACATCGTCCCATGTCGCAACCGCTGTACCGTTAATGGCTGAAATTTTGTCGCCATTCCGAAGTCCAGACTCGATTGCCGGCGCCCCTTCAATCAGGTCGCCTATAGAATTTGTTGGAAACCCATCCAACATGAAAAGTGCTGTAATCACGACAATGGCAAGTACAAAGTTCATAATAGGACCTGCAGCGATCACCGATAGGCGTTGCCAAGGTGACTTAATGCTGAAGGACCCCGGATTTTCCGACGCCTCATCTTCACCCTCCATACGCACGAATCCGCCTATTGGGAGCGCGCGCAAGCTATACAGGGTTTGTACGCCTTGCTTGCTCACAATTTTAGGACCCATTCCCAGTGAGAATTCATGTACCGTAATGCCGTTCATTTTTGCAGTAATAAAATGTCCGAATTCATGTATGAAAACGAGCATACCAAAAACGATGATAAAAACTATTGCTGTCATATAATCACCTCATTTACAGTTCCAAGACCTCTTGTCTTGTATTTCTGTCAACTTCCAATATATCTTCAATCGACGGATGCTCGATCACCTGATGCGCATGCATCAGCTTCTCAATACGGTCCGGTATATCGTAAAACCCTATCTCGCCTTGCAAATATTGATTGACGAGAACCTCATTCGCTGCATTGAGGACGGTGGGCATGGTGCCCCCTATGCGGAGCGCTTCGTATGCAAGTCTCAGACAAGGGAATGTTTCCATGTCCGGAGTTTCAAATGTCAGTGTCTGCATTTTTGAAAAATCAAGACTTTCAAGCCGTGTTTCAACACGCTGGGGATAGCTGAGTGCATAGATAATTGGCAGCTTCATGTCCGGAAGCCCCATTTGTGCCATAATCGAGCTGTCATGATACTCCACCATGGAATGAATAATCGATTGGGGGTGAACCACCACATCTATGGCCTCCGGTTCCAAATCAAACAACCACTTGGCTTCAATGACTTCCAGCCCCTTATTCATCATGGTCGCAGAATCAATACTGATTTTTCTTCCCATGGACCAATTGGGATGCTTGAGTGCCTGCGCAGCATCCGCATCTTTCAAAGCATCTGATTTCATGCCTCTAAAAGGGCCACCTGACGCTGTCAGTATGACACGCCTCACCTCTTTTACTGAATTTCCTTGAAGCGCCTGAAACAGTGCACTGTGTTCACTATCTACAGGTAGAATGTTTACGCCCATTTCCTTTGCCAGCGGCATAATTACAGAACCTGCAGTGACAAGGGTTTCCTTGTTGGCAAGTGCAATGTCCTTGCCCGCCTTAATAGCTTCAACAGTTGGCAGAAGTCCAATATTCCCCACAAGGGAGGTCAGTACAATATCGGCTTCTTCAAGTCGTGAAATGTAAAGAAGGCCTTCCATACCTTTATGCATCTGAACAGGGTATGAGAGTCCTTCTACCTTCAGTTTTTCATATGCCGCATCGGAGAATACCACGATATGCTCCGGCTTGTATCTTTCAGCCTGGTCCCTCAGCAGTTCAATATTTGAGCTGCAGCTTAATGCGCTCACATTAAACTTTTCAGGATAATCTGCTATTATGTCAAGACATTGGGTTCCAATGGAACCTGTTGATCCTAGTATTACGATGTTTTTCATTTTGGTCACTCCTGATAATTGTTAACTTTATTATACCAGATAATGCGGTCTTAAATAGTAACCATTCTATGAACATTTAACCACTCGCGCATTTTGAGTTCATATGCCTTCACCTATCAAGGCTGGATTAGGGTCTTTCATTCCCTGTGCGAGAGGCTCTGGCCGACCTGTCACACATCGTTTCATAACGCTTTAGAAATAATAAGCCAGCTATCTTCATTTACCTGATAGCTGGCTCATTATTTTCAAAACGGCATTTTCTTACCTTTTTCGTTAAGAAAGCCGGCTTTGAGTTCGCCGGCTTTAATATGCTTACACTGTGTTAAATCATGTGCTGCCATTTCATGTAGTAGAAAATGAAATAGTAGATAAAGGGACCTGTAAGAATAATACTGTCGAATCGGTCCAGTACGCCCCCATGTCCAGGCATGATCTTGCCAAAATCCTTGATACCGCAGTAGCGCTTGATTTTGGATGCAATCAAATCCCCACTCTGAGCCAGCACGCTGCCCACAAGACCCAGGAGGATGGCAAAGCTCATAAAATCAGGATTGTAAACATAGGCAAACAGCACGGAAAGCACTGTCGAGCCAATCAGACCACCAATGGATCCTTCAATTGTCTTTTTAGGCGAAACATGCTCAATAAGCTTATGTCTGCCAAAAAATCTGCCACTGAAATAGGCAAATGTATCGGAACCCCAAGCAAGTATGAAAATGTACCAAATGAAGAAGTTGGTATCGACACTTGCAATCAGGGAGATATGGAAAAACGAAAATGCAACATAAAAGAATCCGAGGAATGTCAGCGCCATATCAAGAATCGCTTCATGCTTGCTGAGCACATTGTAAATAAGTACGTTATAAAGAAACATAAAAACGATTGCTATGTAAAATATTGGTCCTGCTTCGATAAATCCAAGACCGTAGAGGATAATGGTGTAGGTATAGCCCAATTTTGCCGAAGGCTGATAGCCCGCTTGTCTGAAAGCATGATAAAACTCATATAAGCCCATTAGACTAAGCAGCATTGCAGCTACTTGTATGTATACGCCCCCCATGATGACTACAAAAAGCAGGATAGGCAGTGCGATTATACTGGATATCAATCTCTGTAACATCTTTTCCTCCTACAATTTGCCGAATCTGCGATGCCTGTTCTGGAACACTTCTATTGCAGACTCCAGCGCGTCGCCATCAAAATCAGGCCAGAATACATCCGTAAAATAGAACTCTGTATATGCAAGCTGCCAAAGAAGGAAGTTGCTGAGTCTTATTTCTCCCGAAGTACGAATCAGTAGATCCGGATCAGGTACGCCTGCAGTATACAAGCTGTCAGAGATCATTTCTTCCCCAATGCTGTCTATGTCGACTTTTCCGTCTTTGACATCTTCAGCTATTTGTTTTACAGCTCTGATCATTTCATCGCGCGAGCCATAGTTCAGTGCAATATGCACCGTAAGACCATCATTACCGCTCGTAAGTTCAATGGTTTTGTTCAGTTCCTGCTGGGCAAGCTTTGGAAGCTTTGTCGTATCGCCAATAACATTGACTCTTACATTATTCGCATGGAGCTTTTTCGTTTCAGACTTAAGATAAGCTACAAGCAGTCCCATCAGACCTGAAACTTCATCTTGAGGACGACTCCAGTTTTCTGTAGAAAAAGCGTAGAAGGTCATATGCTCAACGCCGATGTTGCCGCCACGTTCAATAACGCTTCTGAGCGCTTCAACCCCCGCTTTATGTCCTGCAAGTCTTGGAAGATTTCTATTTTTAGCCCATCGTCCATTACCATCCATGATGAGCGCTATATGCTTCGGTACATTATTATTCACAATATTTCCCCTTTGCCGCAATCTATTGCCAGAATTAAGTCAACTTATATGGGAAAGCAGTCAAGGCAAGTCTTTTGACTGTTTTCCCTCATAAATCAAAAAGGCTAGTCAACTCTATCTTTATACTCATCGCCAAAAAATGCCACTACCAGTGTGACACTTTCGTCTTCAAAGCTCTGTTTTATGACTTTCGCATTTTCAATGCCTAGAAATTCAGGCTCTTTTCTGGAATGGGTCTCCTTGATGATAATAGAGAGATTCGGAAACTGCGTCCGAATCTCTCTTCTTGCTCTATTCAAGTCGAACCCAAGCAAATCTGGGTAATTCACGACTAAACCTCCAGAATTTCTGCTTCTTTGGTTTTAATCAAGTCGTCGATTTTTTTGATATGATCATCTGTCAGCTTTTGAACATCCTCTTCCGCTGATTTCAAATCGTCATCTGTCAAATCGCCGCTCTTGTGCATTTTCTTTAGCTTGTCGTTTGCTTCACGACGTTCGTTTCTCACGGCAACTTTAGCATTTTCGCCCGTCTTCTTCACTTGCTTAACCAGGTCCTTACGACGCTCTTCAGTAAGCATTGGAACAGTAAGACGGATGATTTTGCCATCGTTTGATGGATTCATGCCCAGATCAGAGTTCATAATCGCCTTCTCAATATCAGTGATAACACTCACATCGTAAGGGTTGATTTGAAGCATGCGTGGCTCTGGCACGGTAACGTTTGCAAGCTGGCTCAGCGGCGTTGGTGCACCGTAGTACTCAACTGTAATCTTGTCCAGCATATGTGGATTCGCACGGCCTGCACGGATAGTAAGCAGATCTTCTCTAAGTACGCTCACTGTCTTGTCCATTTTTTCGCCAATCATTTTATGTACTTGATTCTTCATAAGGTTTAATCCTCCTTAATTATTGTTCCTAATTCTTCGCCTAGAATAACACGTTTGATGTTATCTGTCTCTTTTAGGCCAAATACTTGAATTGGAATTTTGTTCTCCATGCAAAGCGTGATTGCAGTCGTATCCATAACACCCAGGCCTTGGTTGATGACATCGATGTAGGAAATACGGTCAATTTTCTTCGCATCCGGATTAATCATAGGATCGCTGTCATAGACTGCATCTACCTTCTTGGCTAGAAGAATAAGTTCAGCCTCGATTTCAGCAGCTCTGAGCGCCGCTGTCGTATCAGTCGAGAAGAAGGGATTCCCTGTACCCGCTGAGAAAATAACCACTCTTCCCTTTTCAAGATGCCTTACAGCACGTCTTCTGATATACGGTTCTGCGATCTGACGCATTTCAATAGCAGACATGACCCTTGACTGAAGACCATGGTTTTCAACAGCATCCTGAATGGCAAGTGAATTGATAACGGTTGCCAGCATGCCCATGTAATCTGCAGTTGAACGGTCCATTGCGTCATGGCTTCTGCCACGCCAGAAATTTCCGCCACCGATGACTACGGCAACCTGAACACCCATTTCAATGAGTTCTCTAATTTGAACAGCAACAGAATCTACAGTCTCATTGTCGATTCCGAAGCCTTTTTCCCCTGCCAACGCTTCACCGCTAAGCTTGAGTATGACCCTTTTATATTTCGGTTCCAATGAAGATACCTCCAATCCAAAGAAAAGATTCTACACACACAGGCCGGAAACCTGCTAAATTCGTAAAATCATAGAAGAAACATTTTCTGAGCAGGACGAATTTATCTATTTTTACTTTTTCCTGCCTTTACAGTATACCCGCTTTAAAAAAGAGAACACGAAAGTGTTCTCTTTTTGAGCAACTGTGAATTGAATAATTAGCCTTTTAGCTGCTTAGCAACTTCTTCAGCAAAGTTTTCTTCTTTCTTCTCAATGCCTTCGCCTACTTCGTAGCGAGCAAAACGACGGATTGACAGGTTTTCACCGATTGTTGCGATCTTTTCGTTTAGAAGTGTTTGAATATCAACATCTGGGTTCTTAACGAAAGGCTGCTCAAGAAGACAAACTTCTTTGTAGTATTTTTCAATACGACCAACAACCATTTTTTCAACGATATGCTCTGGCTTACCTTCGTTAAGTGCTTGAGCCTTAAGTACTTCTTGCTCACGCTCAAGTTCTTCTGTAGGAACTTCTTCACGTCTAACGAATAGTGGGTTCGCAGCAGCGATTTGCATTGCAACGTCTTTTGCGAACTCTTGGAATGTTGGGTTCTTAGCAACGAAATCAGTTTCAGAGTTGATTTCAACTAGAACACCAATACGGCCGCCACCGTGGATATATGATGTAACGATACCTTCTGCAGCAACACGACCAGCTTTCTTAGCTGCTTTTGCTAGACCCTTCTCACGAAGAAAATCTACTGCTGCATCCATATCACCGTCTTTTTCCTGAAGTGCTTTTTTACAATCAAGCATGCCTGCGCCTGTTTTTTCACGCAGTTCTTTTACCATTGCAGCTGTTACTGCCATTGGAATTCCTCCTTCAAATACTGTAATCGTTTAAATCGATCCTATAAAAGAAGGTAAGAGTTTCCCCTTACCTTATGTTTTATCTACGCTTCAACTGGCGCTTCTTCCATAGACTCGCCTTGCATACCTTCTAGGCAAGCGTCAGCCATCTTGCCAGCAAGAAGTTTTACTGCGCGGATAGCATCATCGTTACCAGGAATTACGAAGTCTACTTCATCAGGGTCACAGTTTGTATCAACGATTGCTACAACTGGAATACCAAGCGTACGTGCTTCTGCGATAGCGATTTTTTCCTTCTTAGGATCAACTACAAACATTGCCTTAGGAAGGTCGTTCATTTCTCTGATACCGCCTAGGAACTTTTCAAGCTTTTCTTTCTTCAGACGTAGCTTAAGTACTTCTTTCTTTGGAAGTGCTTCAAATGTACCGTCTTCTTCCATTGCTTCAAGCTTGTCAAGCAGATCAATTCTCTTCTTGATAGTCTTGAAGTTAGTCAGCATACCACCCAACCATCTTTGGTTAACGAAGTACATACCAGCACGCTTAGCTTCAGTCTCGATTGATTCTTGAGCTTGTTTCTTAGTACCTACGAAGATAACTTTGCCGCCATCTTCTGAAACTTCTCTAATGAAGTTATAAGCGTCGTCTACCTTCTTAACTGTCTTTTGAAGGTCGATGATGTAGATACCATTTCTCTCTGTAAAGATGTACTCTGCCATCTTTGGGTTCCATCTTCTAGTTTGGTGACCAAAGTGTACACCAGCTTCTAGAAGTTGCTTCATTGAAATAACTGACATAAAAATGTCCTCCTTAAAGTTTGTCCTCCCCGTCAATCAACATATCAGGAACCCTGTGGGCACCGCCTGATATTTATGACGGGTGTGTATTAGTACCTCAAGTAGTATACCACATGACAAAACACCGAGCAACTAAAATTCCGCTAAATATTCATATTTAGAGCGGCTTTTTTGCCCGGTGTTATCTCTTTGTTTTTAGAATAAGCTGCAGCTCACCTATTCCCATATTCAGTTCCCTTGCAATCTGACCGATCGAGAGCCCCTGATGCTTGAGTTTAACTGCCTCAAGACAGATTTTTTCCTGCTCATCCATAGGCTCAGAAGGCCTTGGCTCAGATTTTTGTGCAGGTTTGGGTTCACTTAATCTGACACCGTTTCTTCTTGATGGAGCACCTGTGGCTTCAAGTGCCTCCAGCTTCTCCTGTAGAATTTCAATTTCTTTTTCGTGAACACTGTACTTGCCTTCAAGATCAGATACGATTTCATAGTATGATGCGTTAAGATCATCCACTTCCTTTTCGAGCTTTTTAAGATACTGCATCACCTGAGCGACATTGTCATCACTCAGGCTGTTGAATGATCTCTTTTGTTCCCGCTGTGCGCCTAAGAGCTCTTTGCGTATTAGGAACAGCGAGAGTGCAACAATGAGCACTCCCAGAACAAGACTGAATACTGCCATCAATTCAATCACACTTTCATGTCAAAGCGATGATAGCCTAGACCCTTTTTAGGGTTATCGTCATTGGGTTCATCCTCTTTACCCTTTTTTTTCTTCTTCTTCTTTGAGGATCCCTTGGACTTATCTTTGCCTTCATTGCCTTTTTCGTCTTTTATTTTTTCTTCTTCCTTCTGTTCGAAAGCATTGACCTGCTGTCTTTTTTTATCAGCCTGTTCAATGTTTTTCATTTGCTGCTGATGCTGAGCATTGTCTTCCTTGTGCACAATTGTTTCCTTTGCATTTTTACTGCTCTGCACCCTCGGTAGAATTACCTGCATGTCAATAGGTCTGAGTGGCATTTGCCTCCCCCCTCTATTTTCTTACAGTTGAAATTTCTCCATCGACTTTCTGAATAACTGCATCCTTTAGCATGTTCTTTACATTGTAATGAGAATGTCCAATTGTGATTTTTGTTCCAGGATAAACCTCAGAAGCAATAATCTGTGAGCCCTGCAGCTGATTCATGCGTTCCTGGAGCTCTCTGAGCTCAGTCGCAAATTTCGCAAGGTCATTATTGTACTCAATCTTGCTGAGTTTGGTCTTGTTGAGCATAGCGCCAAGCTGTTCATTGCCCGGTGCTGCTTTTTGCTGACGCATGATCATATTCAGCGCCTGATCGAGTTTTTTGATATTCTCTCTAAGTTCTTTAATCTTGTCCGTAAGGAACTGATAGCGCTCAATAAGCTCAGAATCAATGCCTAGGGTAATCTTGGTCTGCGTTCCCATATCAGAGCCAATCACCTTGGCACTGATTTTGTCTTTGGCCTTTACCTCACCGCCAACAAGGAGTCCTTTACGACCAGAAATTTTAATCTCGCCATCACATATTATTTTCGAGTGCATGATGGCATCCGCCTCAATGTTGCCCGCGACAGTTGCTGTACAATTGTTAATAAAGCGTCCAATCAGATTTCCGCCGCATTCAATTACAGCTTCATCCTGACCCTGCACGCCACGCCCAACAACGATGTCTCCAGTTGCTTTTATCCTTGCACCTTCGACAACACCTGTAATTTCCACATCACCTTCACACTCTATGGCGTATCCAGTGATGACATTTCCATTGACCAGAATCTTACCCTTGAAGGTAACATTACCCGTCTTGACACCTACATCTCCTTTGATTTCCAAGATTTCAATGATGGAAATGCGGTGACCTTCCATTTTAATGGTTCCATCTGTTTCAGCAAAAATTCTTGTACCGTCATCTGCCACAGCTACATTTTTGCCGAATTTAAAGTTGGCTACCTTGCCAGGCTTGGCCTTAATGACCTTGCCCGTTACAGTAAGTCCATCCGTTCCCGGCGTTGGGTCGATCCGCTCCGCCAGAACATCCCCTTTCTTTACTGTCAGAAAGGCTTCTATATCTTTAAAGTCAACCGATCCGTCTTCAAGGACCTTGGGCTTGACCTCTCTATTTACATCAACTAAGAATTTGATTTCACCATCGCGCCCGTTCTGGTGAGGCTTTCCTTTGGCAACAAGTACATTTTGTACCCGTTCCGGGTGCTGTGCAATTGTATCTACCACATCTAAATCTACACCGACTGAAATATTTTTTTCTTTTAGTGAAGTAAGTATCCATTCATGTGTCACCTTAGAAGGATTTTCACCTGGGTCCACAGTGACAGATGCGGAATAATAATCTCCAGCGATACTTACCTTTATGACTGGTTCCTTTAGATTTTCCATCTCCTGTTGCGTGTTTTCGTTTGACACTTGTACCACCCCCGAGTTATCTATTAATATAAGTCCTCTATTGCTCCTCTAAGCTTCATGATTGCTTTTGTGTGAAGCTGAGAAATACGAGATTCGGATATTTCCAGCACACTGGCAATTTCCTTATACGTAAGCTCTGAAAAGTAATAAAGATCAATAATCATTCGTTCGCGTTCAGGCAGGGAGTCTATTCTTTCCATCAGAATCTTCTTGGTTTCCTTATCAAAAAGATTTCCTTCTGGGCTGATTTCCCTGTCCTCAGACCGTATGCTGAAATTGGAATTTTCGGTAAGCTTTTCGTCCAACGACATAACTGACAAGGCACTTGCCTCACCCAGAAACTTGTTCAGGTCTGTAACCGACATGTCCATTTCTTTTGCAAGCTGTTCGTCAGTAAAATTATCTCCATACGTATTGTGCAACCTGCTCATAACTTCATCAAGCTGCTTAAAACGCTGTCTGGTGCTCCGAGGAATCCAGTCTAGTGCTCTGATCTGATCCACAATCGCGCCACGAATTCGGATATTTGCATAAGTCTCAAACTTAACATCTTTATTAATATTGAACTTCTCTATTGCGTCAATGAGCCCTATAATCCCATAACTTACAAGATCGTCAAACTCAACATTGGCATTAAAGGAAGTGTACAATCTTCCAGAAATGATTTTGACAAGTTCAACATAATGGATTATTAGCTGTTCCTTGGCGTCTTGGCTGTCATCATTCTTATACGCCTTCCAGTAATCGTTAAGATTTTTAGACATGCCATACTCGTCCCCTTTTTATGATAAATATCTATACTGTCTTCGTTCCATGACCGATTGTCTTGATTAAAAGTCGGCCATCATCAGGGTAAAATTCAATAGTTCGACCAAAGTTACCACCTGTGTCATCAGCCTTGATCGGTATGCCCAAATCTTTCAAAATTGATCTTACCGCATCTGCGTTTCTTGCACCGATTTTCATCATGTCATTGCTGCTTGAAAATGAAAACATCTGTGCGCCACCGGCGATTTTTCCAACAAGGCGCCTTTTGTTGGCGCCTTTATTAATCATTTCATCAATCATATCACTTATTGCCGTGTCGGCAAATTTCGCCCTGTTCGAATTATTTCTGATTGTCAGACTGCTTGGTAGCATAATGTGCGCAAGTCCAGACACCTTCGTCACAGGATCGTATAAACAAATTCCAATACAAGACCCTAGCCCCAGAGTTGACAATACTTCAGGAGGCCCTGCAACTTTCAAATCAGCCATTCCAACTTTAATTACCTGACTCATACCTGTATCCCAAGACTCCCAAATAGAGTATCGTACGAATCCAAATCAGGAACCAAGAAGAAAAATCCACGAACAGAATCGTCTTCCTGCAGCTCAATAAACTCATTTTCAATAATGAGTATCTTATCACTGATCTGACCGAACTCAATTGCAGGAACACTTAAAACAGCACCCGCCATGTCAATTGCTATAGATGGAATGGATATTTTGATATTCAGGTTTGTCAAGCCTGATAATGATGAGATATATGAACCAGACAGGATATTTCCTATCTCCTTAAGTGCTGAGAACGTAAACTCATCAAGTGTATTTTCATCTCTTGGCATCAGCAAACTAACCAAAGCCAATGCATCTTCGATATTAAGCACAAACATGATGCTTCCGTCAATATCGCCTTCAATTTTAAAGAATATGCCGCAAACCTGATTTTCAGCCCCACCAAGAAGTTCGGGAACTTCTGCAAAGTCAAGAATGTTTACCTTTGGAACATTCATATCGACCTTCTTGTTAATCATTTTTGCTAGGGCAGTTGCAGCATTTCCTGCACCAATGTTCCCGATTTCCTTAAGTACATCGAGAACCATGGTATCCATTTGCTCAATATAACTGCTCATTTACACGCTCCTGTCCCGGACTACTCTGCTTCAATGCTTTCGATTCCAAGAACTTTCTTAAGATCGATTAGCATGACAATTCTGCCATCGTGCTTGCCGATTTCCCTTACAAAGTCGTCACTGCCCCCCTTGATGCTTGGAGCAGGATCAACATTGTCCCTGTCAATCTGGAAGACCTCAGACGAAGAGTCTGCGATCATGCCAACCGTGTATTCCTTATAGTTTACAATAATTATTCTTGATTCGTCGGTAAAATCCTCTCTTGCTATAGAAAATCTTTTTCGCAAATCAATAACAGGAATAACATTACCACGAAGATTTACAACACCTTCCACGTGTACATCCGCATAAGGAACGCGTGTGATAGGCAGCATTTTTTCGATATTTTCAACAAACTTGATGTCGATGCCATACGACTCATTGTTCACCTTAAAAACGACATACTCTTTTATGTTACTCATGAGAATCTCTCCTTTGCACAGTCAAATTACAGAAGTTGGTTTGGATCAACAATCAGTGCAACACTACCATTTCCAAGAATGGTTGCGCCTGCAATTGATTTTGCACCTGTAAGGTATCTTCCAAGAGATTTGATTACGATCTCCTGCTGACCAATCAGGCTGTCAACAACGAGTCCTGCTTCCTGTTCGCCCTTGCGGACGATTACAACGATCATTTCGTTCTTTTCTTCCGGTTCGACTGCGTATGGAACTTCAAGCACATCGCTCAGTCTGATAATAGGCAGGGTCTTGTCTCTGTATAAGACAACCTCCTGATTTTGAACCATGCTGATTGACGCTTTTTGAATTGTCGTTATTTCCTTGATATTATTAAGCGGCAGTGCGTATTTCTCTTCTGCCAGATTAACCATAAGCGCTTGGATAATTGCAAGTGTCAGCGGCAGTCTAATAGTGAACTTGCTGCCTTTTCCAAGATCTGAGTCCACTTCGACAGTACCGTTTAGTGATTCAATCTTGCTCTTAACCACGTCAAGACCTACTCCACGTCCTGAAAGGTCTGTGATTTTTTCAGCTGTAGAGAATCCCGGTCTGAAAAGCAGGTTGATAATGTCTTTTGGAGACATTGTCTCCACTTCTCTTTCAGATACGACACCCTTGTCCTGTGCGATCGTAAGAATCTTATCCGGGTCGATTCCGCCGCCATCATCCTCAACTTCAATGACAACCGTATTGCCGTCAGGATATGCTCTAAGTGCAACAGTACCCTTCTCTGGCTTGTTTCTTTCTGATCTGCTCTCAGGTGACTCAATACCGTGGTCAATTGAGTTTCTAATCAAGTGGATCAGCGGATCGCCGATTTCATCAATAACCGTACGGTCAACTTCTGTTTCCTCACCTGACATGATCAGTTGAATATTCTTTCCAAGATCCTTGGAGAGGTCACGTACCATACGCGGGAATCTGTTGAAGGTTCTTTCAACCGGTACCATTCGAACTTTCATTACAGCGTCATGCAGACTAGTTGTGATTCTTTCCAGATATTCAACGGCATCATCCATATTCGAACGATTGCCCATTCCCTCTGCAACTTCAAGTCTGGTTTTAATGATTATAAGCTCGCTGACAAGATTCATCAGGTTGTCCAAACGATCGATATCAACGCGAACTGTTTTGGATGTTTTCGCCTTTTCCTTCATTTGCTTCTTATCTTCTTCAGAAGCCGGTGCCTTCTTGCGCGCAGCAGGTTTTGCCGAAGCAGCCTTAGCCGCAGGTGAAACAGCCTTTTCTACCACTTCTTCAGCTTCTTCAAGCACCTCTTCAACCTCAGGCTCTTCATCAGCTTTCTGAGGCTCCGTGACAACAATTTCATCCGACTCTACTGCAACAACCTGAACATCTGCGATTTCAGAAATATTCAAGAGCTCAGTACGCGTCGTTTCAGCATCCAGATTTGTAATATAAAGGACTTCGAATGAATCTTCAAAATTCTCATCTTCAATATCTTCAGCCGATGGATGAGATTTCACAATTTCACCGGATTGCTCCAGCGTATTGAATACGATAAATGAACGCGCAGCTTTAAGCATACAGCTTTCATCAATCGTAACCTTGACTTTAAGAATATGCATTGCCTGTGCTCTGGCTTCATTCAGAACATCCCCGATGTCTGAAATCGACATATGGAACATTTCGCCGTCATCTTCGGCTTCCACTACAGGTTCAGCTGCTTTTTCTTCTTCTTTAGCCGCAGGCGTACCTCCGGTTACAACACCCTTGTTAATCAGAATGTCCTGAAGCTTCTTAACAAGCGGTGAAGCATCTGTGCTGCTTTCCTGACCTGTGCTTTCCAGCGAGTTGATATGGTCTTCCAGCATATCAAAACATTCAAACAGGATATCTACAATTGCTGTCGTAACAGGAATTTCACCATTTCTGACCTTATGAAGCACATTTTCCATTTCGTGCGTTACATTGGCAACCTGTGTGAATCCCATAGTTCCAGCCATGCCCTTGATTGTATGCGCAATCCTAAAGATTTCGTTAAGCAGGTTCAAGTCCTCAGTATTGTTTTCAAGGTCGAGAAGGATTGTGTTCATATGCTGCAAATGTTCTTTTGATTCATCAATAAAAATTTCAAGATATTGACTCATGTCCATAAATCTACACCCCCATGGCTTTCAGGATCTCGTTAGAGATATCACTTAACGTTACTACTCTGTCAACTACACCTTCAGCTATTGCTGATTTCGGCATTCCAAAGACTACACAACTTTCTTCGTCTTGTGCTATAATATGTGCTTTGTTCATTTGCTTGATGTTCACTAGCCCCTTTGCTCCATCAGCACCCATACCTGTCATGATCACTCCGATAATATTCTCAGTTCCAAGATCGGCAATTGAATACATCATGGCGTCGACAGATGGTCTATGTCCTGTTACTGGCGGGTCGTCTCCCAGATTGATTCTATATCCGTTCCTGTCTTGAATCACCCTGAGGTGATGATCGCCAGGTGCGATATAGACCCATCCGGGTTCTAAAACATCGTTATTTTCAGCTTCCTTTACATTGAGCTCTGACATGGCATTCATTCTATCTGCCAGCGATTTTGTAAACCCTGGTGGCATGTGCTGTACAACGACAACACTTGCATCCAAATTCCCAGGAAGCATTGGTATCACCGATTGAAGTGCCCTTGGGCCACCCGTCGAGGTGCCAATGGCAATAATCTTTTTGAGCGTTCCGCTGTGTTTTGGCTTTGAAACGCTTTGCGGCCTTTGAGAAACCGAGGGTTCAATCCGCGCCTTGCGTCCTACTGTCTTTGTCATATTACTCACTGAACGCATCCGCGCTTTCTTAACAACTTTGATTTTCTCATGAAGCTTGTCCCTGACATCATCCGTATTGACCTTGAAAATGCTGGATGGCTTGGTGATAAAATCAACAGCACCCAGCTCAAGGGACCTGATTGTCGCATCAGCGCCCTCCTTGGTCACACTGCTCAGCATAAGAACTGGCACAGGACACTCTGCCATAATCGCCTTGAGCGCGTCAAGCCCATCCATAACAGGCATTTCCACGTCCATTGTGACAACATCCGGATGGAGTGACTTGACCTTCTCAATAGCCTCTCTACCGTTTCTTGCTGTGTCAATAACCTCAAGGGAGGCATCTTCATTAATCATGTCTGTGATGACTCGACGCATGAAAGCGGAGTCATCCACTACTAATACTTTTGTTTTCATCAAATCAGCCCTTTTTTGCGCATACTTCTCTGCTTTTTGAAAATGTAACTGATAATCTGAGAACGCACTTGATCGTCCATTCCCTCAAACATTATTCCAATTTCATAGTTCTCGTAGGTATCCATGGTGCTCATACAGCGCACCACTTTTCCATTGAAGTTCAGTGCCTGCTCGTCGAGCATCATAATTCCCTTAACATATATACCTAACTCCAGCGGCTTTCGGCTTATTGCCTTCATGCCGCCACCGCTAAGATCCTTGCCTGTCATTGCTATATACTGAATTTCCGGTTCTTCAACCAGAATATCAGGATTGTCTTTGTACTTCTCTTTTAGAGCTTCAAACTTAAGCTTTTCCTCTTCAGTCATCTTCGGCTGATTGGGATCTTCTACACGGATATCCCCTATGTAGGGAAGACGAAAATACTTTCTGCGCTGTGATTTTTTGATATCACTGCTCTTAGTCAGCTGTACGACACTGATATTCTCAAAGTCTGTACGGTTTCCAACTGTGGCATAGAAAGTATAAATCCCCGATGTATCCCTGGTGAGCATGACCATGATCATAGCACCCTTTTCAAGAGCATATCTGCGACCTTCATAAATTGGGGCGCTGATAAAAAATTCCTTGTTGCTCTTTATAAGCTGCACATTGGATTTCAGTCTCAATATGGTATTGTCTTTTGTTAGTATGTCCAGATCCACTGGATCTCCAGGTTCCATGACCGTTTCAAACTCCAAGCTCACAGCGGTCCCCCCTGACTCATATTTCTAATGCACATTATAGAAATTCACGATGCTGCTTATGTCGCTCTGAACAATTTCTCAATAAACCTTGAGAAACCATTTGTCGAACCCGTAAAGGTCTTGTTGTTTTCAATATTGTATGCAATGAGTTCAACACCTCTGCTTGCCAGACAGTTTGGATGCTCCAGCAAAAATGGGTTTTGTGTTCTCACTGCCTTCTTAACATTGTTATCTTCATAGATATACCCTAAAATGTCCAGTTCTACATCCAGGAATTTTTTAGCAGCCGAATTCAGCTTATGGAAGACATTCTGTCCTTCCTTATTTGAATCTACACGATTCACGACAACCTTGATATTCTTTTCAACACTTGCAATGTTTTTGATCAGGGCATAGGCATCTGTAATGGATGTCGGATCTGGTGTAATGACCAGCACAACATCTGAAGCCGCCTCAATGAAGGAAATGACCGACTGATTTAGGCCTGCGCCTGTGTCAATCAGAATATAGTCAGAGTCTTCGTTAAGAAACTCCAGACTTTCAATCAGCCTTGAAATCTCTTCAATACCCATGTTTACAAGATCCATGACGCCCGAGCCACCAGATATGATCCGGATGCCGTGCGGTCCTTCTACAATAATGTCTTTGATGCTCTTCTCATTTCGGATGACATGGGACAGTGTAAACTTTGGCACCAGCCCCAGTACGACATCAATATTCGCTAGTCCGAGGTCTGCGTCTATTATTGTAACATTCTTACCCAGTTTGCCTAAAGCTAATGCCAGATTAACAGTAAAGTTTGTCTTTCCGACACCGCCTTTTCCACTTGATACGGTAATAATTCTAGCATCACGGGTTGGAATGGAATTTTCTTCAGCTTTATTCAGTTTTGAACTGTAAATGATTTCTCTTAATTTTTGAGCTTGATCCATTGCTATTCCCCCACAATGAAATTCACAACTTTATCGACGTCTGCTATCTCTATATCGTCCGGAACACTTTGCCCGATGGCAAAATAAGAAAGTGGCTTTCCAGTATGCGCCTTGACATTTAAAATGTTCCCTAAAGAGCTTGCCTCGTCCAGTTTTGTGAAAAGCAATTTATAGTCTTTGAGGAATTCATAGGAGCTCAAAATACTTATAATATCTTTATACCCCGTGGTTAAACTGATAACTAAAAAAATCTCGGGGTTTTTCAAGTGTTTGAGTAGATTGTCAAGATCATTTCTAAGCTCTTCACTCTTGTGCGAGCGACCAGCTGTGTCAACAAGAACAAAATCCTTATCCTTGTATTTGTTAAGCGCTTCCCTGATCTCTTCCGCTTCATAAATGACTGTAAGCGGAATACCCAGTATCTCACTGTATGTTCTAAGCTGTTCAACAGCGGCGATTCTAAAGGTATCAGCCGTTATCAGGCCTACAGATCTGTTTTCTACCAGAGAAAGTCTTGCAGCCAGCTTTGCCAGTGTCGTTGTCTTACCTACACCAGTAGGGCCGACAAACATGTACACCTTTTGCGACTTGTCCCCAGATTCAATCGTATAGGGTTGACCCAGCATGTTCCTAATTGCCGGTTCTACAGCCTCAATGGAGTTGATCTCACTTTCTGAGCCTAATGCGTTCAGTATGAAATCTATCGTATGATCTGCAAGTTCCTTGTCGCGAAGCATGGCTTTGACATCATCAGACAAACATAGTGGTTCAGCTTCACTTGCGTGTATTTCTGAACGGACCTTCTCAGGCGCTTTATGTGGAGCTTCAAGAACTTCATGCACCTCATGAATCTCATGCGGTTTTTCCGGCTGAGCTTCACTCTGCTCCAGTCTTTCCATAATTTGCTTAACCATCTCTTTAAGCGCATCGACTTCACCGCTGAGTGCGTCTGAAGCTGGTGCAGGTTCTTCCTTGACTATGGCTTTCTGACTTTGCTTCTGTTCAGATATTTGACGAATGGCTTCAAGCGCATCTTGAACCTCTTGCTCACGGCTTTTAGAAGCGACAGGTGCGAGCCCTTCCGGTTCCTCAATTGCCGCAACAACCTCTACAAGCTTTGCACCAAACCATCCTGCAATTCCTTTCTTCTTGATTTTACGCGTATGCAGAATCACAGCATCGCGTCCGAGCTCATTCTTGACTCGAATCATCGCTTCAGAAAGATCATTCCCAATAAATCTTTTGACTTTCATTAAACAGTCACCATCCCCGCAGATTGTATCTCAACATCCGGTTCTATCTCATTGTACGACAAGACAATCAGATCCGGTATTTGTGTTTCCGTTAGCTTCTTAAAATAAAACCGAACTATTGGTGCGGTTAGAACGATTGGCTGTTCACCAAGAGACAGGAGCTTTTGAACCTGTACAGCCAGATTGTTGAGCAGCGTCTGTGTCGTCATTGGATCAAGGGAAAGATACGTGCCCAGATCCGACTGCTGAATCGACTCCATGAGCGTATTTTCAAGGGTCTGGTTCAGAGTGACTACGCGCGCCTGCTTCGAAGGAATATACTGCGATGTGATTTGACGACTGAGCGCCTGTCTCACGTACTCCGTCAGTATATTGACATCCTTGGTTGACCTTGCATGGTCTGCCAAGGCTTCAAGTATGGAGTTCAGGTCTCGAACAGACACACCCTCCTTGAGCAGATTTGCAAGAACCTTCTGAACATCACCGATTGCCATAAGCGAAGGGATCAGTTCATCGACAAGTGTCGCATTGTTGCTCTTGACATTGTCAATAAGCGATTTGACTTCCTGTCTGCCAAGAAGTTCATAACAGTGTCGCTTGATAATTTCAGTCAAATGTGTGGAAATTATGGATGAAGGATCCACAACCGTATAGCCGAGTACCTCTGCCTTTTCTCTCTCATCTGCGGTTATCCACTTGGCAGGAAGCCCGAACGCAGGCTCCACCGTTTCAATGCCGGCAATGTTTCCTTCGGCATTTCCCGGGTCCATTGCTAAATAGTGGTCAAACATAATTTCGCCATAGGCGACTTCATTTCCTTTAATTTTTATGGAATATGCATTGGGTTCCAGCTGTATGTTGTCCCTAAGACGAATCATTGGTACAACAATGCCAAGCTCCAGTGCAATCTGTCTTCTAATCATAACCAGACGATCAAAGAGATCGCCCCCCTGATTTGGATCGGCAAGCGGTATGATTCCGTATCCGAATTCGAGCTCAATGGGGTCCACCTGCAAGAGCGGAATGATGTTCTCAGGTTTTCTGATATCTTCAATTTCAGGCGAATCCTCAGTTTCCTTGACATCTTCCTCAACAAGGGCCTTGCGCACCTCTCGAGTCAGTGAGAAACCTAGATATGTAAGGAATACTGCAAGTGACAGGAGCGGAAATGCCGGCAGCGGTGTAAAGAGGCCCAGTGCTGACAGAACGGCAGATACGATAAAGAGTATACGCGGTTCCCTGAACAGCTGGCTGAAAACATCCTGACTGAGGTTGGAATCAGATGCCGCACGCGTAACGACAATACCTGTCGCCACCGAAATCATCAGTGCTGGAATCTGACCTACCAAACCGTCCCCTACAGTTAGAAGGGTATATTTTTCAAGTGCCTCTCCAATGGAAAGATTGAATCTTAATGCGCCGATGGCAAAACCGGCAACAATGTTGACGATGGTAATGATGATACCTGCAATGGCATCACCCTTTACGAACTTGCTGGCACCGTCCATGGCGCCGTAAAAATCCGCTTCCTTCTGGATATTCGATCTGCGCGTGCGTGCCTCGGCTTCTGAAATCAGACCTGAGTTGAGGTCGGCGTCAATAGCCATCTGCTTGCCCGGCATCGCGTCCAGTGTAAAACGTGCAGCAACTTCAGATACACGCTCTGCACCTTTTGTTATAACGAGGAACTGAATGACAATAATGATAATAAAGATAACAAAACCAACAATGGCGTCGCCACCAATTACAAACTCACCAAATGCGTCAATTACATTACCCGCTTGACCTTCCGATAGGATTTTACGTGTTGTTGAGATATTCAGTGAAAGTCTAAAAAGGGTCGTGATCAGCAGCATGGATGGAAAAACTGCGAATTCAAGAGGCTCTTTGATAAACATCGAAATAAGCATGATAATCATGGCAAGTGCAATATTCATGCTTAGGAATAAATCTAGGAATCCTAGAGGAACAGGTATTATCATCAACATGATAATGCCAATCATCAATATGACAATACCAACATCATTGAATTTCATGATAGCCTCCTCAACTGCTTTTCTTTAACTTATATACATAAGCCAGAACTTCTGCAACAGCATGGTAGAGTTCGGCAGGAATGAAACTTCCAAGCTCAACCTCTGCATAAAGCGCCCTTGCAAGCGGCTTGTTTTCTACAATAGGTACATCATTTTCTTCTGCAATTTTTTTAATATTTTTAGCAATAAGGTTTTTTCCCTTGGCAACGACCTTTGGCGCATCGGCCTTTTCGGGATCGTATTTGACTGCAACCGCATAGTGGGTCGGGTTTGTGATGATGACATCGGCCTTTGGGACCTCCTGCATCATTCTTCCCATGGAGATTTCACGCTGTTTCTGCTTGATTTTCCCCTTAAGCTGGGGATCGCCTTCAGTCATTTTGTATTCATCTTTTATTTCCTGCTTAGACATCATCATGTCTTTTTCATTCTGCCACTTCTTGTAGGCATAGTCCATGGCTGCCAGAATAAGGAGCAGGAACACAGCCCTGATCATAAGGTTGAAAACCATATCCCACATGAGGGCTACAATCTGCATGATACTCATGTTGAAAACCATAAGAAGGTCGTTTTGACGTGCGACAATGTAGGAGCCCGTAATGTAAAGAAGCATTGCCGCTTTCATCACTGATTTTAAAAGCTCCACAAGGGATCTTAAAGAAAAGAGTCTTTTAAATCCGTTTATTGGATTGATCTTGTCAAGTTTTGGCTGAATAGGCTTGATGGTGAAAAGCACGCCGACCTGCATATAGGACATGACCACACCTGCAATAAGCGCAATGACCATGAGCGGCAGGGACAATGTGAGAATCGTCTCAAATGTGAAGCCCATAACCTTAAGCATGTGCGATGTTTCCGCAATTTCGTCAGGATGCTCCATAGCTTCTACAATGACGTTCACAAAGCCAACCAGTTGTTCTATGAGGCTACTCTTTAAAACATGAATTCCAAAAAAAACTGCCATGAGGGAAACCGCGCCGCCAAACTCCTTGCTTTGAACGACCTGGCCCTTTTGTCGGGCATCACGCCTCCTTTTAGACGTGGCCTTTTCAGTTTTTTCTCCACCAAACAACTGAAGATCAACAGGAATAACCGTCATCGTATGTAGATCATAAACCTGGCCAGTTCTTCCCATATCCATTGAAACACCTCAATTAAAGCAGTTGAATAACGTGGTAAAAGAACGACAAACAGCAAAAATCCTATTGCAATTTTGAAAGGCATACCCAGCATGAATACATTCATACCCGGCATGGCCTTTGCAAGAAGACCCAGCAGTATGTTGCCCACGAAAATTGTAATAACGAATGGTGCTGCAAGCTTGAATCCCAGTATAAACGCCTCCTGAAGCACGTCGACAAGCTGGGTTGCTGCAAATATGTTGAAGAATCCACGTCCAAGAGGCGCGAATTCATAGGTCTCTACAAGAACTCTTATCAGATGATGATGTCCATCGATTACGAAGAACAACATCATTGACATGATGTAGAAAACATTGGCAGAGATGGGCAGCTGCTCGGTTCCGAGTGGATTGATAACGCTGACCATAGCAAAGCCTATATTTCTGTCGATAATGGTACCTGCCACATATATACACGACAGGGCAATCACGACAACCATGCCAAACATCAAACCTATGACAAACTCAACGATGATAAGATAGCCGAGTTCAAGAAAAGATCCCACGTTTCCTATGTATTGCAAATCCATGATTGGCAGGAGTATGTAGCTTGTAAAGAAGACAAGTCCCACCTTCACCTGTACCGGAATGTTTCTACTGCCGAAAACCGGCAATATGACAAACATGCCCGACAGCCTGGTGATAATTAAAAGAAGGGCTACAAGAAGAGATGTTAAAGCCACTGTAAACCTCCTTTACAACATGAGCTGATCAATATAGTTGAACATGGTCATGGTCATTCCGGTAAGGGTCTGAATCAGCCATGGTCCGGCTGCCATCAGAACAATAAATACCACTAAAATTTTAGGAACAAAAGCCAGTGTCTGCTCCTGTATCTGTGTTGTTGCCTGAAATATTGCAATGAGCAGGCCTACAATGAGTGCTGAAAGCAGCATTGGCGCAGCACACATCATAATGGTTCTCAGTGCTAATGAAAATATGTCTACTACCATGCCCTGATCCATTGGAAGCCTCCATTATCTGATTGATAGAATAATTTTCTCTACAAGAACATTCCAGCCGTCTACCATGATGAACAAAAGCAGCTTAAAAGGCATGGAAATCATTACAGGCGGCAGCATCATCATACCCAGCGCCATCAATGTACTTGCAACAATCATATCAATTACGATAAATGGGATGAAGATTAGAAAACCCACTTCAAAACCCGTTTTGATCTCGCTGATAATAAAAGCTGGAATCAGCGCTGAAGTTGGAATATCTGCATAATCAGATATATTTTCAACACCCGCCAGATCGACAAAGAGCTTTAAGTCCTTTGTTCTCACCTGTCGCAGCATAAAGTCCCGAAGCGGTTCTGCAGCTTCCTCCAGAGCAGCTTCCTGACTGATGGTGCCAGCAACTAGGGGATCATAGGCATTTGTCTTGACTTCAGCAATTACCGGTGACATGATAAAAAACGTTAAAAAGAGCGCAAGCCCGATTAAAACCTGATTCGGTGGCGTCGTCTGAAGCGCCAGCGCTCGTCGTATAAACGAAAAAATAATAATGATCCTTGTGAAGCAGGTCATCATTAACAGTATGGATGGTGCAATTGTCAAAATTGTAAAGAACAGTAGTATTTGAACCGTTGTCGCAGCTTCCTCACCCGTGTTTGATTGCCCAAAGTCCAAATTTACAGACGGTATTGAAAAATCATCTGCAAAGCTGGGAAAGGAAGGGGCAGAAAACAGTATGATTACAAAAACGACAATTAAGGCACAGGTTCTCGTCCTGTTGCCTTTTAACGAAATAAGTCGTGCGAAGCCCTTACTCATCATCGGATCCATCCTGTTCTCTATCTGTTTTCGCTACCCATTTCGAGAAAACCGCACTAAAAGCTGCCGGGGTCTCCTGTGGCTTCAAGTCAAGATCTTCTCTTTTGTCTATTAGAGTAGCGCCATGCTTGTCAGTGTAAATTACATAATAAATGCCTTGCAGCTCCAAAATAAGGATTGAAGTATCAAACCCCATTGGAACCTTTTCCACAATACGCATGTTTTTGCTGAACAGGTTCTTCTGTCCAGCACTCGTAACACGCCTAATAATAAAATACATTAAAAATAAGACCAGAAAGAAAAGGATGAAATTGACAATTGAGCCAATTGAGATTCCGCCAATAATGCTATCTGGTCCAGATTTAATGAAGGTATAAAGTGGAAAGGAAACATGCTTCATTTTGCATCGTCCCCTTCCACGAATTAACCGAGTACTTTTTTGACAGCTTCAATTACACGATCAGCTTGGAATGGCTTAACGATAAAGTCTCTGGCACCCGCCTGAATAGACTCAATTACCATCGCCTGCTGTCCCATGGCTGAACACATTACTATCTTTGCATTCGGATCTATTTTTTTGATTTCCTTAACCGCTTGAATACCATCAACTTCAGGCATTGTGATATCCATGATAACCAGATCAGGATTAAGTTCCTTATACTTTTCAATGGCCTTCTGACCATTTTCAGCTTCGCCTAAAACTGTGTATCCATTCTTAGTAAGTACATCTTTAACCATCATACGCATAAATGCAGCATCATCAACTACCAAAATTCCGTTCGGCATATGAAATCCTCCTTAGTTTCGCTTAAGCATTGTTGATTCTTTTTTCAGGAACAATAATATCCGTAATACGAACACCATAGTTCTCGTCGACAACGACAACTTCCCCTTTTGCAATTTTTTTGCCGTTTGCCAAAATGTCCAAAGACTCACCCACAAGTCTATCTAGTTCTATCACAGTACCGATCCCAAATTCAAGTATTTCACTGATTTTTTTTGAAGTGCGACCAAGTTCGACTGTGATTTCTAGCGGTACATCCTTAATCAGAGCTATGTCTGATGAAAACATCTGACCAGCTGCATTTCCGTCAAAGCTCTCGTATGAGAACGGTTGAGCGTTAACAGGATTGACATGCTGTCTTGGTGGTGCCTGCTGCGGCATTGCCTGCGGTGGTGCCGCATACGCCGGAGCCTGTGGTGGTGGCTGTGGTGCTGCCGCTTGAGGCGGTACCTGAGGCGCTTGCTGCACCGGTTGCGGCGCAACTGGTTCCTGCACTGGCGGTACAGGTATCTCTGGTTCTGCCATCTCCTGCGGTGTGCTGGACTCAAGCAAGCTTGTAACCAGCTGTTTCGCAACGTCTACAGGTAGAATCTGCATGATTTCACTGTCAATCAGATCTCCGACAGTCATTTTGAATGCGATTTTTACCAGCGGTTCGCTTTCATCGATTCCAAAGCTTGAAATATCAACATTTGATATCGATTCATATATAGCTTCCGGTGGAGAAATATCCACTTTGGTAGCTAGCATCTCAGAAAGAGAAGTCGATGCTGAGCCAATCATTTGATTCATGGCCTCGCTGATTGCTGAGAGGTGAAGATCTGTTAGTTCCTCTGGTACATTTGTACCATCTCCGCCCATCATTAAATCAGTTATTATTTTTACATCGCTCTCTCGCAGGATCAAAAGGTTTAATCCCTCTATACCTATTTTATACTTAATCTGGATCATGACAAGTGGATCTTCAAAATCATTTTTAAGTAAACCCATATTTGTCTCAGAAACTCTCGGAGTTGTAATCGTCACTTTTTGACCAAGCAGGGTAAATAGGGTTGTTGCTGCAGTCCCCATACTTATGTTCCCGACTTCACCAAGAGCATCCTTTTCATCATCTGTCAGATGGGATACAAGAGTATCGCCTCCAGAAGGGGAATCATCAGAATCGCCGCCTGTAAGTAGAGCATCTATTTCTTCTTGGGAAAGCATATCAGCCATTTACTTCATCTCCTTCCATGAGAGATTTTGTTATCTTGATAGCGACCTTGTTCTTTTTAGATCCGGGTCTGCCATAATATTGCAGGTCATCTTCCACATAAATTTCAAAGTCTTGATCAGTTTTCTTATCTAATAGTATTATATCCCCAGTTTGGAGACTTAAAAACTCTCCAACTGAAATTTCGGTATGTCCAACAAGTGATCTAAGCGTTACTATACTTGTACCCACATTGTAGTGCAGAGCATCTTTCTCTTCTTCTGTCGAGTCTTTTCTCTGGCTTTTTGAGAACCAAAGCTTAGAACTCAGATTTGGAAGAATTGGCTCTATAACGTAGTGAGGTATACATATATTGATCATGCCTTCAACCTCGCCCACCTTGATGCTGAAGGTTATCAGCGCAATGGATTCGGCTGGGGATACGATTTGTGCAAACTGAGAGTTTGTCTCGATAGCCTCGAGCTTAGGACGCATTTCAATAATGTTGCCCCATGGTTCTCTCAGCAGATTGATGAATTTTATCAAGACGGTTTTGAGCAGCGTCATCTCGATTTCTGTGAGCGCACGGTGTTCCTTATGAACACTCGCACCAGCTCCGCCAAGGACACGCTCAATCATTGCAAAAGCAATGTCGGTAGAAAGGTCGATGATAATCTGTCCTTCCAGTGGCGCAAAATCCACAATGCCGAGTATCGCCGGATTTGAAATGGAGTTGCTGAATTCATTGTAAATCAAACTCTGAACAGACAGCACTTCAATTTCAATATAAGTTCTCAGATAGCCTGACAGGAAGTTGTTAAGAAGTCTTGAGAAGTTCTCATGAATAATCTCCAGCGTCCTTAACTGATCCTTCGCAAATTTATCCGGTCTTGAGAAGTCGTATTTACGCACCTTTTTCTCATGCGTGACTTCTTCAATCTCTTTGACGTTCACTTCTCCGGTACTTAAGGCGGACAAGAGCTCGTCTATTTCATTTTGCGACAATACATCTGACATTTACCTCACCTCCTTTTTCATACGTATTCCTAGAGTTTCTAGTTACCCTTGAATAATGAATTGGAGAAAATACACATTGGTTATTGTTTCCGCATCGGATTCGAGGGTCTCAATAATCATTTCTCGAATTTCCTCTCGTGTCCGCTCCTGGAAACTTGGACTTTGCGTTTGCTCATACGTCTTGCGTCTAAAAATCTCATAGATATTGTTTGTGATTTTAGATTTGTTTTGCTCAAGTCCGTCAAGCAGTGTTTCATCTGTATATTCAACAACTACATTGAATTTTAAAATTTTGCTTTCATCAGCAATATTGGTATAGAGTTCGCCCATTTCATACTCAATATAAACCACAGGCTCCGGTTCATCTGTCTTGTTCATAACCATAAAGAATACTCCAGCACCAACGACTGCAAGAAGTACAACCGCTACTATGATAATGATCAATTTCTTGTTCATTGTGTACTCTCCTCCGTACTGTTTCCCGATTCAGGTCCAATCGTTTCAAAGAAACGACTTAATATTACAATGTCAACGCGTCTATTTTTAGCACGCCCTTCAGGTGTCGCATTATCGGCGATAGGATAGTATTCTCCATACCCAGATGCGGACAAGCGTTTTGGTGCTATTTCAGCTTGATTGATAAAAAACTTAATAACGTTGGTCGATCGTGTTGTCGACAGTTCCCAGTTAGATGGAAACCGCGATGTGCTGATTGGAATATTGTCTGTATGCCCCTCAACACGTATGGACCGATCCCTGAACTCCTCGTTCTTGAGAAGTTCTCCAATAAAGCTCAGAATTTCCACCGAACTGTCTTTGAGGTTGGCACTGCCTGAATCAAACAGCGCGTTGTCCTTGAATCGAATAATGAGCCCGCGTGTATCGAACTCAACCGAAATTTCGGCTTCAAGCTCTTTCAGCTCTATGTAATCCTCAATTGTTTCCTTCAGTATCTCAAGATTATCCTGAACCTGCTGTACACTTGTAGAGCTAGATTCAGGCAATGCTTCAAATATCATATCATTCTGATTGACTGTCACGCCGCCAGATAAAATACCCGCGGAACCCTGAAAGGATTGCATGACCTGTTCAAACTTCTGTGCGTCAATATTTGAAAAGGCAAAAAGCATTACGAAAAACGCCATGAGGAGTGTAACCATGTCACCGTATGTAGTCATCCACTCCGGAGCACCGGCTTTACATTCTGGACACTTTTTCTCAGCCATCTACTCGCCACCCTCTCCTTCTTGTGAACCGATTGTCTTTCTGACAGACGGCGGAAGGAATGCCTTAAGTTTTTCTTCGATAATACGTGGGTTTTCTCCTGCTTGAATTGATAAAAGACCTTCAATCATGACCTGCCTGATCAGCTGCTCTTCAGCGCTGTTTACACCAAGCTTCTGGCCCAGAGGTATCCAGATGAGGTTGGCGAACAGCGAACCGTAGAAGGTTGTCAGCAGGGCAACCGCCATTGCTGGACCGATTGAACTTGGATCACTCAGGTTCTTAAGCATGGCAACCAGACCAATCAGCGTACCGATCATTCCGAAAGCCGGCATGAGGGAACCTAGTGTATCAAAATACCCTTTACCTGCAGAGTGTCTGTCCTGAAGACTGCTGAGCTCGGTCTCGAGAATATTCTTTACGAGCTCGGGATCTGTACCGTCAACGATGAGCATGACGCCCTTTTGCAGAAATTCATCCTGAATGTCGTTGACTGCCTCTTCAAGTGCCAGAAGCCCCTCACGTCTGGCAACATTGGCAAGGTCGATAACTTTGCCTATGATTTCGTTTGTCTTAAAGTCACTCGGACGCATTGCTTTTGAAAGTACCTTGCCAAAAGCCGTTGTCGATGTTAAGGGAAATGCCACGATTGTACCTGCGAAACCACCGCCGATAACGATAAGTACCGAACCGGTGTCGATAAAGTCGCCAATCGCACTGCCCCCGGAAAGAATCCCCCAAAGGACCAGGACCAAACCGAGTACTATGCCTCCTACACTTGCTATGTCCAATCGTTACACCCCACTTTTCCTATCACCATCTTGAATGACAATATGATTAATCTTTTTTCTATATTCTACTATTCGATCAATAACCTCGTCAACACTCTCGGAAACGACGAAACGATTGCCGTTGTTAAGTGTGACGACAGTATCGGGTGTCTCTTCCATCAACTCAATAAGTTCTGCGTTGACGACAAACACCTTTCCATTCAATCTGGTCAATTTTATCATTACATCACCAATTCTATACAGGAGTCCCAGATGCTTCATCCGGGACTCTTATTATTTTGAAACCCATCTAATATTCTATCTAGTCATACTACCTTTTCAGATTTACCAGTTCCTGCAGAATCTCATCCGATGTAGTGATTACACGGGAGTTTGCCTGGAAACCACGCTGTGTTGTAATCATATCTGTAAACTCAGCAGATAAATCGACATTGGACATTTCCAGTGCACCTGGTGTCAGCGAGCCGTAGCTGCCTGCAGCAGGTGAACCATACTTAGGTTCGCCGGAGTTAACGGTTTCAGAGAACAGGTTTCCGCCAACCTTCAGAAGACCTGACGGGTTATCGAAGTCTGCAAGTCCTATGTCTGCAAGAACCTCACGCTCGCCATTTGTAAATATGCCTACTACCTCACCATTTGATGAAATTGTAAAGTTCTCTACCACGCCGGCTGAGTTACCGTCAACAGGTGTAACATATGCATCTGTCGTTTGGGCAAAGTGGCTCAGGTTTTCGAATACATCGTAATCAAGATCAAGCACGATTTCATCAACACCGCCAGCATTCAGCGTCAGCTGAGGCCATACAGTATTGCCATCAACGTTGTAGTCAGTCGTAGCATCTGCGCCTGTTGTATCCACATACAGCGTACCATCTGTCTCTGTAAAGGAAAGCTGGTCACAAATACGCAGGAAGTTACCATTCTCGTCAAATTCAGCAAATATAGGCTGTGTGCTGTCTGCCGAGTGGTCACCTGTAGTGCCGGCATCAACGATGTCTGCACTTGTAAGTGCACCAATATCAAGCGTCGTATCACCACTTGGATCAGGCAGCTGCATCAAACGATAACTGTAGCCCGGCTGCGCGCCTGGTGCTGTTGTATACTTCTCACCAAAGTTTACAGTGATGGTATTTGTGTTACCTACTGTGTCATAAACATCAACTGTAGTTGCATATGCAATATCTGTATCTTCATCAACTTCTTCATTGAAGTACAGATTTCCTTCAAATTTGATTGCACTTGTTTCTGTTGCGTTCATTGTTTCAGACTGATTGATCTGAACAGGTTTGAAATCCTTATCAAGAACCTTATACCCGCTTGATGTAACAAGGAATCCGTTTTTATCCACTGTAAAGTTACCAGATCGTGTATAGAACTTGTTTTGACCTGTGCTGTCAGGTGAAACAACGAAATAGCCATTGCCATCAATCATGATATCCGTCTGATTGTCAGTTCTCTGTGTAGCACCTTGTGTGTGATACACTGTAATGCTTGCAAGGTTTGCGCCTAGACCAACCTGTTGCGGGTTTGTACCGCCACGGCCTGTGTTTGACGATGAGCCTGCGCCTGAAAGTGTTTGGTTGAAAGCCTCTGCAAATGTTACTTTTGAAGCTTTGTAGCCTACTGTATTAACGTTGGCAATGTTGTTGCCAATAACGTCCATACGTGTCTGGTGTGCACGGAGAGCTGACACACCAGAGTACATAGATCGCATCATAATATTGACCTCCTTAAGATCATTTGATGCGCGGATGGATTTCTTCAATCGGTCCAAAATCCTTGACTTCCTTAAATAGGTCCAGTCTAAATAATTACCGCGCCGTCAATTTTCGTAAATACATTTTCCTTCAGTTGATCTTCTGCTGCAGCCGTAACAATCGTACGATTTGTCACACTTGCTATAAATGCCTTATCTCCCATGATAATAAGAGCATCCTTAACACCTTTTGACTGAGCTTTGTCAACCGCAGTATTCAGTTTTTCAATGTCCGAGTCTTCAAGTTTAATATTTCTGGATTCAAGCCTCTGAAGGGCGTGCTTTGAAAATTTTAGCTCACCGCTTTTTTGGATCTTATCGAATATTTCCTGAAAACTTTTGGTACTTCCCGTACTTTGTGCAGATTGAGCATTCTGACTGGTCGGGTTCGTACCGGTTATTTTTGCTTTTCGTAGTACATAGTCATTATTCATATTAATAGGAGTCATGATATCACTTCCTATTCTCCTGTGTAGGCTTGAGTAGCTGCATTCAAGCTAATCAACTGATTGAGCATATCAGTGTTAACATTTTTAATTTCATCAAGAGCGGCTTTCAAGCTGTCATCAGTTGTTTCCTCCGAATCGTCGGAACTTTCCGAAGTACCATCAATACGGTTGATCAGTTCAACAATATTGTTGTTCATTGCTTCCAGCTGTTCTGAAATGGTTGTGTCATTTGTCAGAGACTCCTCAGCAGATGAAGCGATATTCGCCAGCTGTTCTACGGTTGAGAATTCAGCCATCTGTGATACAAACTGACTGTTGTCCATCGGACTGAGCGGGTCCTGATACTGAAGCTGAGTCATAAATATTTTCAGGAACGAATCCTTATCAATCACCTGATTGTCAAGCTTTGTCGTATTCTCTGAATCAGTAGATATCTGATTCAGCTTATCAATCTGTTCTTGTGTAAAGAGTCCCGAAATACTTGATACTGACATTACATTCCACCTCCTAACCTAAATATTCAAACGTGGACTGAAGTCCTGCAAGGGTCTTGTTCACAGCTTTTATATCTTCAAGATCTTCATCAAGTCCAAAGAAATATTTACGCTGTCTACTTTGTGAGAAAAATTGATTCTCGAATTGACTTTGCTGTTCTGTCTGTTCTTGTCCGACAGATACCTGCATGCCTTCAATGCTGTAACCCTTTTGTGCAAGTGCCTGTTTCAAGTCTGCCATATTGGATTCAAGCGCCTGCTTGACTACTTGGCTTTCCACTTGAAACTCTGCCATTAAAATTCCTTTTTCTACGGAAATTTTCAAATTCACATTCCCAAGTTCTTCCGGTCTGAGTCTCAGCATGATCTGCTGTCCATTTTCAGTCGGATTGAGCTGGAGCTTCGCTCCGTCCAGAACCTGATTCATGACGTTTTGCGCAACGCGTGCACGCCCCGCTGCCATCTCCATTGGTTGTGCATTTCTAATGAGTGTGTTTTCCACCTTGATCATTTCCGAGAAAGACTGGTCTACCTGAGACGGAGTCTGCTCAGCTGAGTTCGTTGTTTGAGCACTCTGTACATCTGAACCCTGCTTTGAAGTGTCCTGTGACCCTTCGTCTCCTGATTCCTCGGAAGTTTCCTCAGAAGCCTTTGCCTCATCTGCAACGGCGCCTTCCTGAACCTGCTCAGGTGTGTTCTGCTGTGAAGCTTCAGTCACCTTATACTCGACAACTTCCACCTCTGCACCTTCGCTTGTTCCTTCTGAAGTCGTACTCAGACTTGCCTCAACTTCTTTCAAGGCACTTTCAAATGTCTGGGTGTCCATGCTGCTTAGGTTCTGCTCTGCACTCTGAAGCTTTTCAGCAAGCTGCTGAAGACTTTCCATGAGCTCCTGCGGTACAGTTTCAAGTGTGCTTAACTGTTCATTCACAGTTTCAAGCAAGTCTCCCATCTTTCCAATCACTTCTGACAGATCTGCCTGAAGGGCTTCAAGATCGCCAGTATCAGTCTGCATTCCCATCATACTCATCATGAGTGCTTCGAGTTCTGCAAGTTGATCCTGTGGGATGTTTTCCATGAGCAAGCTTATTTCCTCATCTGACATTCCCAGTTTCTTGAGAAGCTGCTTGGCTGCTTTTAGTGCTTTCGATTCCTCAGTTTCTTTCTCAGAACCAACTGATTCTGATTTTTTCAGCTCTTTTGATTCGACTTTTTCACGAACACGATCGAGCTGATTGCTGGAATCTTGGGTTTGGGCTTCCGAAATTTCTGAATTTTGTTTGCTCATCAGGTCATTGCTATTCGATTTTTCAGTTTCATTTGAAGCTGACGAACGAACTTTGTTTTGCTGTGCTGACGATGCATAGGTCTTCTCATCCAAAACTGCCTTGAAATCGAAAACCGCACTGTCTGACGCGTTCGCAACTTTAATCTGACGAGCATCGAGTCCAGTAAACATTTGGACAGCCGATCCTCCTTGTACCAATAACTTCACCTCCTAATAATTTTTCGGCAGGGTGAGCTTTCTGGATATTTCCGAAGCAAGCGTATCGTCGAAATTGGTCAACAACTCGCCAACCCTGCTTGAATCAAATCTGGAAAGCAGTTCAAGGGCAATGTCTTCATCTGAGATGATGATGGTCTCACCATTCTCAAGATCGTACATTCTAGGTGCGGAACTGTTTCGTATCATCCTTTCGATGAGGTTAGAAACATCGTTCCCATCCATATTCCCATAGATTTCTGCCATCTCAGTAACATTATCGTCAAATTCCTTGTAAATCTTTAATGATTTTAGAATATCTGACGTAATTTTATCAGTACCATTTTCAATCACCTGCTGATCTTTGATTTCATTGATCAGATCAAAGGTAAATTCATCGTCTCTGACACTTGCAAGGACCTGTCCGGCTTTTATTGGACCCAGCTCCGTATAAAGCTTTGCAAGCTCCTCCAGCGAGTAGGTATCCGTATTTCCTATGAGGTCGACAAGAGAAGCCCTGTCTTCAGCCGAGTATATGGTTGCAATGTTTTCAAGCTCAGCCTTTCTTTTCTTGTTGTCAGAAATCGTCGTTCGTATGGTTCGTGCTTTTTCCTCAGACATAAAACTTATGGTTTTGTTGAAATCCTCTGTAGACAGCTGTTCCATCAGAGTTCCCGCTGTCTGGTCATCCATTGCGTCAACGTAGGAGGCAAGCTCCTTGTGGCCATTAACAGAGCTATTTATGATATAACCCATTTCTTCGAGCGCTGTTTGTATGCTCAGTGACGATAAATAATCCGCCTTGGATTTCACAGTTTCATCTTTTTCGGCTTCAATCTGCTCAAGGGTTGTCAAAACAACGTCCTTTTTGATGTTATTGTTTCGAATGTCCTCCAGAATACGTTTTGTAGCGTTGGGATTCATCCGAAGCATATGCTTGATGACTTCATCGTAAACGGCACTGTCCTCAGACGAAAGTAGCGCCAGCTTGTCTACAGCCCTGCCCTGATCGATATCGAGATAGTATTCTGCAATCTGCTTCAGCTGCTGACTCGTCTCCTGAGGTGTCGGAAATTGTTCAAAGTAGATTCCAACCGGCCCAGGCACATTGCTGAGCATTTTGTTCGCCTCAACCTTGAAGGTATCACTTAGAAAATAAAATCCCATCAGTACACCTATTGGTAAAATCAGGAGTACCAGTAGGAGAATCAACACCGTTTTGAGGGCGCCGCCCTTCTCTTCTTTTTTCTCTGCCACTAGGAATCACCACTCTTCTGAGAACTTCGGTAGTTCACAATTTCTTCAATAACTTTATTTTCAGCAGCATTGACTGCCTCAATATATGCCTCATAGTCGTTTTCTTTTAACTTTTCCATGATCTTACGCTGTTTGACCGCTTCCGTAAGTTCCTTCTTGATTTTCATGATTTTCAGCTGCCGGTCAACAATTTTGGACTCCAACTGATCAAGCTGATCTTTGAGGTAGTGCTTTGACTGCTCAAACATTTGGAGTTCTGAAGTCCTCACACCACTAGCAAGGCGCTGTTCGATCGACACGAGGTATTCCTCCTGACGCTTTAAAACCTCCACCTTCTTTGCCAGAAGCTGCTGGAGCTCATGGTTGGCCTTTCCAAGACGGGTTTTCACTTCTTCTTCCTCGTCTTCACGCCTATTTAATATTTTCTGGTACTTGAATATAAAGCCCTTCATTGTTCACACCTACTATTTTGAAAGTGCAATAAGCTTATCTACTGACGTATTGTATGTGCTGCTGTCATGGATTCCCTGGGACAGAAAAGCCATGTACTTTGGATACCGGTCTATGGCTTCGTCAATTTTAGGATTGGTCCCCTTGGCATAGGCCCCAATGTTAATCAGGTCTTCCGCTTCGCTGTAGGTCGCCATGAACTCCTTAAAGCGACGCGAGGCATCCATGTGCTCTCGATTGACTATCTGAGGCATTACACGGCTGACGCTGCCAAGTACATCAATTGCTGGATAATGGCCCAGATGTGCAAGTCGACGCGATAAGAGAATATGTCCATCAAGAATACCACGCACAGCATCCGAAATCGGCTCGTTGAAATCATCCCCATCAACCAGAACTGTATACAGCCCCGTAATCGATCCCTTCTCGGAGTTTCCAGCGCGCTCAAGGAGTCTTGGGAGCACTGCGAATACGGACGGTGTATAGCCACGTGTTACCGGCGGCTCACCAACTGCAAGCCCAATTTCCCTCTGTGCCATGGAAAACCGCGTAAGGGAGTCCATCATGAGAACGACATTTTTCCCCTGGTCTCGAAAATACTCCGCAATCGACGTAGCCAGCATGGCCCCTTTTACACGCACAAGCGCCGGCTTATCCGAGGTCGCTATGATCAGAACAGACCTTTTAAGGCCATCTTCGCCCAGCTCATTCTCAATAAATTCCCGCACCTCACGACCACGCTCACCAATAAGGGCAATGACATTGACATCGGCTGTCGTATTTTTAGCAATCATACCCATGAGGGTACTCTTGCCCACACCCGAGCCTGCAAATATACCAATACGCTGGCCGCGACCACATGTAATCAGGCTGTCAATAGCCTTGATCCCCAGCGGAAGAGGTTCTGTAATACGATCACGCATGAGCGGGTTCGGCGGATCGTTGTCTGCCGAATATTTTTTACTTGTTATGGGTTTAGGCATGCCGTCCAGCGGATGGCCCAGCCCGTCCAGTATACGTCCTAGAAGATTATCACCTACGTCGACATGCAAATCATGTCCAGTAGCTATAACCTTACTTCCAGGACCAATGCCTGACATTTCACCAAGTGGCATAAGAAATACGATTTCATCTCTGAAGCCGACAACCTCTGCCTTGATTGGCACATTGCTCTTAAGCGGAAAAATATCACAGACTTCACCCAGTTCAACTGCCGGTCCCTCTGACTCTATGGTCAGGCCGACAACCTTCGATACACGGCCGCTGTATTTGATGAGATTCATATTTTCCAGAGCATTTCTATATTTTAGAAAGTCCATATTTTCCATAATTTATTCACTCCCAAGCAGGGACAGAAAAGTTTCTCTAATTTGTTCAAATTGCATGTTAATACTGCTGTCAACACTTCCCGCCGATGTGTCGATGACACAGCTTCCAGGAGAAAGTGCCTTGTCTTCTTTGATTTCAATGCTGTCAACGCTCTCAGCAAGTGTGAGAATGCGGTCCCGCATGCTCAGTGCATAACCAAAGTCTTCAGAAGCCACCCGAAGCACAAGATTCGAGGTGTAGGCACACTTGTCTAGTGCGCTTCTAACCAGTCCTTCTATAAGAGACTCATCATCCTTGATATGCTTGTTGAGTACTGTCTGTACGGTTTCAAGAACCAAATCGACAATTTCAGCCTCGCTGTTTTCCAACAGGGACTTATACTGGTCTATAGCCGTATTTTTGATTGAAAGCGCTTCCTGCACCAGCGCCTCGGCCTGTGCCCGACCTTCTTCAAAACCTGCAGCGTAGCCTTCCTCACGGCCCTCATGATTTGACTTTTCGTAAATCCCTTTTTGCCTGTTCATAAGCCGCCTCAATTATTTCACTTGCCTCATTGTTAGCCTGCTGTGTCAAGTTGCGCGCTTCTTCAACCGCCTCATCAATCATGGCCTGCAGGTCCTCTTCACTAATAGAAGGCGCTGTGGAGGGTTTCTCCTCAGCGCCAGCATCTTCATTCTCTTCAAGCTCAATATCGACCTGAGGAGCTATCTCAGGCGTCAACTGATACTTTGTTTCATCAAGTATTACTTGTGCACGCCTTACGATCTTAGACAATTATCTCATCTCCTCCGCCACGAGCAATAATGATTTCACCCGCTTCTTCAAGCTTACGGATTACATTAACAATTTTCTGTTGTGCTTCCTCAACATCCCTGAGTCGAACAGGACCCATGAATTCCATGTCTTCCTTGAGCATTTCAGCCATACGTTTGGACATATTTGCAAATATGACATCACGCACTTCTTCCGTTGCCCCTTTGCAGGCAATAGAAAGATCGTTGTTGTCGATTTCACGAATAAATCTCTGAATGGAAACACTGTCCAGGTTGATAATATCTTCGAATACGAACATACGCTTTCTGATTTCTTCCGCAAGGTCTGCGTTTTGGATTTCAAGCGTTTCCATAATGAACTTCTCAGTACCCCTATCTACTGAGTTGAGGATATCAACAATAGCCTGAATACCACCCGTTGCGGCGTAGTCCTGAGTAACCATTGACGAAAGCTTACGTTCCAGTACAAGTTCGACTTCCTTGATGACCTCAGGCGATGTTGATTCCATTAGCGCGATACGCTGGGCAACGTCTGCCTGTTTGTCCTGGGGCAGGGCTGCCAGAATGGAAGACGCCTGCGAAGGATTCAGGTATGACAGTATGAGTGCCAGTGTCTGAGGATGCTCATTCTGAATAAAGTTAAGGAGCTGTCCGGCATCTGCCTTACGCACGAAATCAAAGGGCCTAACCTGCAAAGATGCAGTAAGCTTGTTGATGATTTCCAGTGCCTTTTGTGAACCCATTGCCTTTTCAAGGACTTCCTTGGCGTAGCCAATACCACCCTCTGAAACGAATTCCTGAGCAAGACATACCTGATAGAACTCTTCAAGTATGGACTCCTTCTCTTCGGGGTCGATTTTACGCATGTTTGCAATTTCCAGTGTCAGTTCTTCTATTTCATCATCCTGCAAGTGCGAGAACAATTGGGCAGATTTTTCTGGCCCAAGGGATATCAAGAGCACTGCAGCTTTTTGTCTTCCGTTCAGTTCACCTTTTTTTCTAGCCATATGCAACTACCCCATTAATCTTCATTCAGCCATGCACGCAGGAGCTGTGCAACAATTTCCGGATTGGTTTCAATAAACTTCTCGATTTGATATTTCGGACTTGACTGGTCTGCTTCTTCAAGTCTGATTTCTTCAATTTCTCGCTGTTCTTCAAGTTCTCGCATAATGCGCTCTTCTTCTTCGGACTTCGCTTTACGTCTCATAAAGATCACCGCTCCTGCTATGGATCCCACAACAACGACACCAATGACGATAAATATCCAAATTGGTATACCGGAAGTAGCTAACTCATCCGCAAAGGGGTCTTCCACGACGTTAAACATCTGGCCAGAAACTCGAACAACTCTTGTATCGAGACCAGCAGCCGCAGACACCAGTTCCTGAATTTCAGTTTTTTGCGCTTCTGTCAGTGTTTCATCCACCAAATTCGTCTCATCTATGATGACACTTATGGTGATATCCTTAATTTGTCCCTGTGCCTTTTCGACAGTTGTCAGGGTCTCATTCATCTCATAATTGATGGTTTTGGAAGCCTTCTGATACTGGGTTCCAGCGGCATCGATTTCATTATAGTTCGTGGCTTCGGAATTGGAGTCTGTTCCTGGAATTCCAGATGTACCTGCATTCAGGGTACTTTCCTGAATTTCAGTCATACTCCGGACAAGCCCTGTTGTTTCCCCTTCAATCGGTACCGAATACATTTTGGAGCTCGTAACCTGACTGTCAAAGTCCAGAGCAACTGAAGCCATGACACGGACGCCTGTATCTCCAAATATGGTAGCCAAAAAGCTCTCAAGGTCCTTCTCAAGTTTTTCCTGAACCTGCTGTTGCAGCTCTCTCTGGTTATTGGCATTGATCTGGCCCTCTGTGTCAGCGATTTCATTGAGCACCCGGCCCGTATTGTCGACTACAGAAACATTGGCCGCATCAAGTCCCTTGACCGAATTGACAAGAATCATGACAATGCCGTTGACCTGCTGCTGGTTCAAGGTATAACCATTGTTCAATAATAAAGTGACAGATGCTTTCGAAACCGTTGAATCGTTTAAAAGAAAAGCACTGTCACTCGGAATAGTCAAATTGACCTTGGCTCTCTCAACAGCATCGATGGTTTCAATGGTCTCGGCCAGCGCAGTTTCCTGTGCCAGCTCATACATTTGGTCCTTGTCTTCCGAAGTATATGTAAGGGACGTATTGCTGAACGCCTGGGTCCAGTTGAAGTCCTTTGTCGTAAGTAGACCATTGAGGGTAAGCTGCATCTTGGCACGGCTTAAATCCTCCTTGGGTACTAGGAGCGTCGTGGCATTGTTGTCATCTCTGTACCGGATTCCCAGTTCATCGAGTCCAGTCGAAATTTCAGCCGCCTGCTCCAGCGAAAGACCTGTTGCGAGAGGTACATATTCAGTTCTTGTTAACAGCAAAATAGCCACAGCAATGATAATAGTCAATGCTGCGCCTCCGCCGAAGTAGATTATCTTCTGTTTTCTATCTAAACCATCCATGAAATCGGACAGCTGTGTTCTGATTCGTTGAAAAAATTCACCCATTTTACACCTCTAATGCTATGATATACGGCTTCATCACCTTATTATTTATGATACTGTTCAAGAGGCAATACTAAAATTGCAAACGCATTATTTCGTTATAAGCATCAATGACTTTGTTTCTGACCTCCACAGCCATGTTCAAGGTCAAATCCGCTTTCATGGCTTCGATTCTGAGCTCATGGATATTGTCCACTTCGCCCACCGCAAGCATTTCATCGATGGCTTGGGTTGTCTTTTCCGCGTCATTCACTTCACCTAATGCGTCCATCAGGATACTTTTAAAATCTACAGATGAATTTTCAGTTGTCTTTTTTGTATCGTTTAGAGCGGATTGTATCGCTCCTATATTTGTTGAATCTATTTTCAACGTTTAGCCCCCCTAATCACACTACTTCCAGCTGGTTTACTTGCCAATATCGAGCGCTCTGAGCGCCATGGACTTGGTGCTGTTAAGTGCGGTGGTATTGGCTTCATATGCCCGTGAAGCCGAAATCAGGTTAATCATTTCAGATACGATTTCCACATTTGGCAGCAGAACGTATCCTTCTTCATCGGCGTCTGGATGGCCCGGATTGTATTCGCGCTTGAACTCCGACAAGTCCTCACGGATTCCCATGACTTCCACACCGTTTCCAATTTGCTTCTCACCTGACACTTCCGAAAGAATGGAATCGAAATCCTGAGATTCCAGGGCTCTGAAAACCGTTACTTTTCTTCTGTAGGGCGTGCCGGCACTGGTTCTTGTTGTGTTGGCATTTGCAATATTCTCGGATATTACATCCATGCGCAGGCGCTCAGCAGTGAGTCCTGTGGAACTGATATTGATGGAATTAAAAAAACTCATGTATTACGCCTCCTATCTATTGCTCTTAATCGCGGTTTTGAGTCGCGTCAACTGACCGTTGAGCTGCTCAGTCAGTGCTGCGTATTTGATTTGGTTCTTGGCGAGCTCTGACATTTCAACATCGACATTGACACTGTTTTCATCGGTCCTATAGCTCCGGTCGTCCATCACCTCAATCTGAGGTTGAAGCCCCTGTGATCCATATACATTCATATGCTTGTCATTCGTCAGATTCATCTGAGTATAGGGACCCATTTGCAGATGGTCTTTCAGTATACTTTCAAAATTGACAGTCTGTCTCTTATACCCAGGTGTGTTCACATTTGCAAGGTTATTTGAAATAGCTTCATTTTTCATCCATGAAGCATCCATAGTTTTCTTAAAAATATCGATTCGTTGAAACGATTTATCCAGCATAATCCAGCCTCCAATTTACATCTTTAAAGTATTATCGGCTTTGGTAAACAGATTGTTTACCTGAAATCCCGTAAGGGGAATATGAAATAATGAACTTTATTCCAATTATACCATAGAATAAGGGTAAATTGGGAAGACGGAACGAATTTCTAAGCTTTGTGACCATTGTCCTGCCTTGCTTAGCACAATATGGCCCTGGTGAATGTTAACGATTGCATCTTTACTGCCCGACAGCCATTCTCATAATTTCACATAATGTTTCACAAGGTACAAGTTCGACATCCTCCTGGTAATTTCCTTTTCATAATTTACGAAAGTCAAACGGATACCAAATTCCTTCTTCCGAATATAGGTCCATCAAAAGACCCCATTCGATACTACCTCGAATGGGGTCTTGCATGTTCATATTTTTACAACTCTCAAGGAATTATTTTTTCAGCTTGTCCAGTTCTTCTGTCAGCTTTTCATTCAGAATTCTGATGTAAGTACCTTTCATGCCAAGAGATCTTGACTCGATAACGCCAGCACTTTCAAACTTTCGAAGCGCGTTAACGATAACCGAGCGCGTGATGCCTACACGGTCAGCAATCTTACTCGCAACCAGAAGGCCTTCATTGCCGTCAAGCTCATTGAAAATATGCTCAATAGCTTCAAGCTCAGAGAAGGAAAGCGTACCAATCGCCATTTGAACAATTGCTTTCTTTCTAGCTTCTTCTTCAAACTCATCACTCTTTGCACGAATGATTTCCATACCAACAACAGTTGCCGCATACTCTGCAAGTACAAGGTCCTCATCGTTGAAACGACCCTCCTTACGTGCGATAACCAGTGTACCCAGGCGCTGTCCGTTCCCTAGTATCGGAACAATTGTCACAACTTTTGAGTAGCTGTCGATATCATTTTTGAAAATTTCCAGAAGACCATCTTCTGTAATGTTGTACTCTGTCTCAATAATTTTCAAAAGCTCAATGTTGTAAGCCTCTGGGAAATATTCACTTCCTGTAGACTCTTCAACAATCAGCGAACTGTCTTCGTGATCGAACAAGGAAACTCCCAGTACCTTGCCACGCTTGCTGGAAACATAAACATTGGCTTCCAGGATTTCTTTCAAAATCTCACACAAATCAGTAAAAGCAACCGGTGTCTGACCAGTCTGCTGCAGTATGCGATTCAATCTACGTGTTTTTTCCAGTAATGTATTCGGCATCTTACCCTCCTAATTTTTTAACATATCACTCACTGACCATTTGATTCTTCTATCGGTCTTTTGTAATTGCACGTCTTGCTTGAACACTTAATGCTATGTTCCTTCTTGGTACGCTTTTCGACCAAAAATTCTCCACATTCAGGACATGATTCTCCCGTAGGTTTATCCCACGATACAAATCGACAGTCCGGAAAAGTGTTGCAACCGTAGAAAGTTCTAAATTTCTTTGTTTTTCTTTCTACAACTTCTCCCGTTTCACAGTGCGGACACTTGACACCGATTTCTTTGAGTATCGGTTTTGTGTTCTTACACTCAGGATAATTGGAACAAGCAAGAAACTTACCGAAGCGGCCATACTTGATGACCATCTTTTCACCACATTTGTCGCAGTCAATATCTGTCTCTTCAGTAAGGTCTACTTTTTCAATATCTTCTTCTGCATGCCCCAGAAGCTTTTCAAATGGACTATAGAAATTTCTGATGACATCTTTCCACTCAACATCGCCACTTTCCACAGCATCGAACTCTTCTTCGCGCTGTGCCGTGAAATCGACGTTGACTACATCAACAAAGTAACTTTCCATAATTTCATTAATCAGTTCACCCAACTCCGTAGGCTTAAGCGCCTTTTTCTCACGCTCAACGTAGCCTCTGCTCAGAATTGTGGAAATTGTAGGTGCATAAGTACTTGGTCGTCCTATACCCTTCTCTTCCATTTCCTTAACAAGAGATGCTTCCGTATAACGCGCCGGCGGTTGCGTGAAATGCTGTGAAGGCTCAATTTTCTTCAGACTGCACACTTCGCCCACTTCAAGGTCAGGAAGTATGTTCTCTTTTACACTCGTATAAGTGTATACCTTCAAAAAGCCGTCAAACTTAAGCTGTGTTCCGTTTGACTTGAAGTCATACGGTCCATTTTTAAGCTCTACGCTGACAGAGTCGAACTCTGCATTGGCCATACCATGTGCTACAAAACGCTCCCAAATCAGTTTATACAGCTTGTACTGATCTTTAGTCAGCGATTCGATGATTTCATCCGGAACCCTTAAAACAGAGGTTGGACGAATCGCCTCATGGGCATCTTGCGCAGACTTCTTGTTTGACTTCTTACGTTCAGTGCTGTTCAGATATCCGCTATCAAAATTTTCTTCAATGTAGTTCTTTCTCTGATCGCGAGCTTCATCAGAAATACGGATGGAGTCTGTACGCATGTACGTGATAAGACCCACCGTGCCAGATCCTTTTACATTTATACCCTCGTACAGTTGCTGTGCAATCATCATGGTCTTCTTAGTTGAAAAACCAAAACGACTGGACGCTTCCTGCTGCAGAGAACTTGTCGTAAAACATGGCTGCGGCGATCTTGTCTTAACTTTCTTATTAATACTGCTTACAACATAATCATTCTTACTTAAATCTTCAACAATTCTGTTGGAAGTCTCTTCGTTAGGAATCGGGAGCTTAGCCCCGTCCTTGCCTTTGAACTGCGCTTCAAAAACAGCTTTTGAAGAAGCAGTCAGTTTGGTTGATATTTCCCAATATTCTTCCGGAACAAAGGCCTTAATCAATTCTTCCTTGTCGCAAATCATTTTTGTTGCAACGGACTGTACACGTCCTGCACTGAGACCCTTACGAATTTTTCTCCATAGCAGCGGGCTTATGCTGTAGCCCACAAGTCTATCAAGAATTCTTCGCGCCTGTTGTGCGTCCACAAGATTCAGGTCAATCTTGCGCGGTGCTTTAATCGCCGCTTTGATTGCATCTTTTGTAATCTCATGGAAGGATACACGACATGCATCTTCAGGATCAATATTGAGCAGAAAAGACAGGTGCCATGCAATTGCTTCACCTTCGCGGTCGGGGTCGGTTGCGAGAAAGACTTTATCTGCCTTTTTTGCAGCTGTTCTCAGTTCCTTGATAACAGGACCCTTGCCACGGATCGTAATGTAAGCCGGATCGAAATCATTTTCGATATCGATGCCCATCTTGCTTTTAGGCAAATCTCTGACATGCCCGATTGAAGCTTTGACTTTATAATTGCGACCTAGAAATTTCTCGATTGTCTTTGCCTTTGCCGGCGATTCTACAATGACCAGATATTTTGACATATGCACCTCCGGCATAAATTTTAAACATTGAGTATTATAACAGAAATGTTTGAATAATTCAAAATATTATGCAAAATTAATATTTTGTCTGTCAAATCTGCACCCTTACCCTTGTAATTATATTACAAATGGCTACATCAGTGGCCTTAACATGAAAAGCGACGCCCTATATTCACATTAAGGCGTCACATTGAATTATTATAAACATAAATTATCAAAAAATAAAGCACTGATTTTCAGATTTGCTTAATTTGTTACAATTTTCACTAAATATTCTTCTTAAGTACAAATAAACAATCCACCTGGAAGGCGCTTTACTTTTCCTGACATTTCAAGAATCGTCAGCTGCAACATAATATCATAGACCTCCTTGCCAAGTAAAGCAGAAATTTGATCCGCTGTTGCAGGCTCAATGCGAACAAGGGCTTTTTCCAGGTCTGACTTACTCGAACCAGCTTGATCAGAAGCCTGTCCCAGACTCAGTCCAAGCTCCTCAAGCACATCCGAAGCAGTCGCAATTGGCACCGCGCCCTCCTTGATCAATTTCAAGGTCCCACGCGTCATTGGATTGGTCACATTGCCTGGTAATGCCAGTACACAGCGTCCTTGGTCTATGGCAGCGTGTGCAGTTATCAGCGAACCGCTTTTTACACTCGCCTCCATGACAAGCACGGCATCACTGAGACCGCTGATAATTCGATTGCGCCTCGGAAAATGATGTCGAAGCGGCTGTGCGCCAGGTTCATACTCAGAAATAATCAGACCGCCTGAGTCAATAATATCATGATAGAGTTTTCTGTTCCGTGCTGGATAAATGACATCACAACCGCTCCCAAGAACCGCAATCGTCTTCCCACAGACTTTCACCGTATGTTCATGGGCTAACGAATCTATGCCAAGGGCCAAACCGCTTACAATCACAATATCCTGTAGAGCAAGATCTTCAATGATACGACCGGTCATTTCTCGACCATAAGGGGTGGGCTTTCTCGTACCAACAACACCGACAGCCTTGCCTTTGTACCTGTCTTCAAGTGCCTTGAGAAGCTCAAGATCGCCCACAGCATAGAGCAGCACCGGCGCGTCATAGATTTCCTTTAAAAGCTTAGGATAGCAAGCACTGTCAATGTCGATGACAGAAATCCCCTTGCTTTCATATATGTTGATCTGGTCTTCAATGGCACACTTGTCCCTTTTATTTATCATTGCACGGGACAGTTTTTCACATAATCCATAGTCCCTTACAAGTTTCTCATAGGAAGCGTTCCATAAGCCAGAAGGAGTGCAACAGGCACTTTCAGATTTACAGCCTTCCAATATGTCACGTATGCCCTTGGGGCCCAAACCATCAACCTGTGTAAGCCAAAATATTGTCTTTTTCATAAGTTTTCACCTCGAAAGCGCCCTTCTGCAGCTCTAAACTGTATTGCCTCAGCGACGTGAACTGCCTCTATCACATCTGAGTCATCCAAATCCGCTATGGTTCTTGAAATAAGCAGAATCTTGTTTTGCACACGCTTGCTGAATCTGTACAAACCTGCACTTTGCTTAAGCAGCATGGATGCTTCATCTGTCACTGTGCAGAAGCGTTCAATATGACTGCTTTTCATTTGTGCGTTGAAGGTGATCTCAAGTCCATTGTAACGTTCCGTCTGCTTCTCATATGCTCGGCGTACCCGCTTTGCCATGTCTTCAGTGGAAAGTCCTGCAGATATGTGGTTCATATCCACGCGTTGGACTTCTACCAGAAGCTCAATACGATCCAGCATGGGACCAGACACCTTGCCCAAATAGCGCTTGATCTCATGCTGGGTACACGTGCACTCTTTGTCTAAACTATATAAAAATCCGCATTTGCACGGATTCATTGTCGCAGCCAGTAAAATCTCCGATGGCAATGTCACTTGCCCGTGTATTCTGGAAAGATGTATGCAGCCATCCTCCAAAGCCTGACGCATGGACTCAATCGTCTCACGCCTGTACTCGGGAAGCTCATCCAGAAAAAGGACGCCCCTATGGGCAAGCGTAAGTTCCCCAGGTTTTGGCTTCTGACCGCCACCGATCATACCTGTCAAAGTAATATTATGGTGTGGACTCCTGAATGGCCTTCTAAGAGACAGAGTTCCGTTCTGCACATCTTTGTGTATGGCAGCTATGCGTTTCACCTCTACCGCCTCATTCTTCCCCATAGGGGGCAATATATGCTTAAAAGCGTGCATCATCATGGACTTTCCACACCCCGGAGGACCAGAGATCAATACGTTATGAAAGCCGGCGGCGGAAATCATGAGAGCCCGCTTAGCTGCCTCCTGCCCTAGAACATGAACAAAATCCTCCTTATCTTCCACTTCAGGCGCACTGCCTTCTTCCGGTCCCGAACAGACATAGGACTTAAAAAAACTTAGAGGATTGTCCGTTTTCAATATATTGAGTACCGCCTCCAAACTTTCAGCACCATAACATCTGATGCGTTCATTTAAAGATGCCTCAGAAGCGAGCGATGCAGGAACCACTACATACCCTATGCCGTCTTCTAATACCGCCTCAACCATAGCGAGGATACCCGGTATTTCCATAAGCCTTCCATCCAGACTCATTTCACCAAAAAATGCGATATTCTCTACTTTCTTCTGTTCAACTTCTCCCATGGACACCAGAATCCCGATAGCCATTGGTAAATCCAGCTGACTGCCGTCCTTTGGCACCTCTGCCGGTATAAGATTCAGCGTAATCCGTTTCGCAGGAAATCGGATCCCCAAACCCTCTATGGCCGATCGTATGCGTTCTTTCGATTCGCGCACAGTTTTGTCAGGCAAACCGACGATTTGATAGGTGGGTAGCCCCTTAGATAGGCTTACCTCTATTTCAATAGGAAGTCCGGATATTCCGAACAATACCGAGGAAACTATTTTTGAATACATTTCACCCTCCTTATGATAATTCCATATTACCATATTATACCATTTTATGAAAATGTATTTTCTGTTTGCTTCCATTCACTACAATAATTTTGATAAAATTACACCTCTGACTCTTTAACCTTTTCAAAACAAAACGCCAGCACACTCTTTCGAATGCGCTGGCGTCCATATGTCTTTAGGTCGACACTATTTCTGTTTACTTATCTGTTTCTTCGCTATTATCTTCTTGCGCCTCTTCTGGCGCCTCTTCCAGTTCATCATCAGAAGCAATCTCGCTTATTTCATTTCTTAGAAGCAAACGGGATTTCTTTTTGATTCTTCCGATATCATCCAGCTTTAAGGCAACATCCAGATACTGATTGATGGTTTCATGAACTTTCATATCCTTGTTAACAGATCCGTATCTGATAACTTCCTTGACCAGCATTTCAAAGTTCGTCGTAGAGTGCTTTATCATACGGAATTCTTTCCCGTCTGAAACAACGACCCAGCGCGGATTCTTTTTGGTTCTTGTAACCATGTCCAGTTCACGCCATTTTATTTCCCATTTGACCTTACCATGAACCTGCAGCTGAAGACTTTCTTCACTTATGACATATTCCGATCCGACCATCTCATATGCATCCTTCAGAAGGAAGCCCGCAAATACGACAAGTATTCCCGAAGTCAAGATGTTTGAAGGTACTGTCACGCCAAAGAATAGCATAGCCGCTGCAACCGCTGCCTGTATGTATATTGGCTGCCTTAAATTTTTGTACATAGTTCTCCCCCGTTTCATGATTGCCTGATACAACTTCTATTATATAGAGATATTATAATTCCAATCAATGCTTATTTCACCATTTGCACCAATATCTATTGCGGCGAAATCGACAGAGATGTCACAGTCAAACAGTTCATACTTTTTCATATAAGCCTCAACAGCCATTTTCAGATGTTTCAGCTTCTTATGCGTCAGACTGAATCCAGCTCGCTCAAATGAATCACCGAGTCTGGTCTTCACTTCAACAAAATGATAGACGTCTTGCCTTTTCGCAACAATATCAATTTCCCCAATACGCATATGAATGTTTCTTCCGACAATATCAAAGCCGTGCCGCACTAAATGCCGCACTGCTATTTCTTCCCCGTGTCTTCCAACGTCATTCTTATGCATATCATACCTTCTTATCCATTTTCGCAATGAATACCAGAACTTCCGCCACGACCTCATACAGTTCCGGCGGAATGTCCTCTCCAAGCGAAAGGTTGTACAACTGTCTGGACAGACGTTCATCCTGATAGACAGGGATATCGTGCTCCTCTGCCTTTTCAATAATATTTTCAGCAATCAAGCCCATGCCTTTGGCAACAAGCCTTGGAACATCGTCCTGACCACGGTCATATTTCAGCGCTGTGGCTATTTTTCGCTTATCGTTCGTCTCTTCAGACTTGTCACGCATAATCTCACACCCTCACATCAATGCCGGCGGCTTCGGTGGCTGAAATTTCCGCTATCGTATCCAGTGTAGACTGGGCACTGTCTCTGACTATAAATGAAACAGATATGTTCTGATCTGTTATTTCAGATAAACTGTCCATGAGTGCGTCCTTCTGGTTTTCAAGATAGTCTACGGTTTCTTCATTACCTACCCTGAACTGAATTTTTAGATTATTTTTCTGATACTCTATAAGAGATTGAACCGTTCCTATATGCTGGGTATCGAGAGAAATGAAAATCGTCAGTTCATCAGAGCTACGGTCATTGCCCCTACGTTTCTTCATGAAGAAATCCACACTGTGCATATTCTGATCTATTCGAACGGGAATCTGCATATAGGTCATGGATGAATTCATTTCACGCATGTAGCTAACCGACTGCTTGACTGACGTCAGGTCTTCCTTGAGTGTTTCCAAGGACTCTGATTCCTTAGACACCGACTTTTCAAGAGAATCCAAGACTTTCTGGAGTGCCTTTTCAGTTTCAGCGTCTTTTCCAAGATCAAGTCCCTTTAAATCTTCAAGCAGGACCTTGACGGAATCCGGCAAATCCTTAAAAGAGGCGTTCAGCGTTTCAATCAGCGCACCAACCTGCTTGCCAATGGTCTCTTTTCCAAACACCAATTTTTCAAGCATTGCCAAATTGAAGACAGAGTTCTCCATACCCGCACTTTTATGAAAGGCAAGTTTTTGATAGTCCACCTGACCCAACATGTTTGCAAGTTTTTCAATCGTTTGCGCCGTCTCCTGGTTGCTATTTTGGTCAAGAGTTGCCTTTTGGCTCTCAAGCGGTGTTTGTTCAATGTTTCGTGACGTCTGAAGCCGAGCGGCGTCAGCCCCTTCCCTCAGCACGTCCTGCTGTGGTGCTGATGCGCCTTGACGCAAGCCAGAAGCAGGCGTCTGGTCTGCTGACTGACTTGATTTGAGCAAAGACGTTAATTCAGAAGTGTTTTTATCCGCTGCTGATGCCTGATCGCTGCCCGAATTCTTATAAAAAGAAATCAATATCTGCTTTACCGGTGACTTTGGAGGGATATCCTCAAGCTTGATAATATCTGACTCTATCAAGCCCTTGAGTGTATCTACCTGCTTGGACGTTTCAAGAAGGCTGTTGATCCCTTCCTTGCTTATGGGTTGTCCGAAACTCAAAAGTGCTTTCGCAGCCCCCATTTTTTCTGGTGTAACCTGTTCACCACTGCCCTTGAACAAACCCTCCAGAGTCTGTTCAAGTGTTTTAGCCGCTTCTTCACCAAGGCTTTTCAGAAGGGCTGGATATCCATTTTCAACAACCTCAAAGGTCTGAGTATCTCCCTTGGAATAAGTCACCCCGTCAGCAATTGTCGCCTTTAAGAGGCTCCCATTTCTGAGCTCCAAAACAAGGCCATCCTGCATAACATCACGCACAATAGCCTTTAGCACTTGACCTTTGGTCAATGTATCTGTCGACCCATCTGAAACTTTTCGTACATCTGCTGTTGCCTGATTCAAAATCTGCTGATTCGTGATTCTCAATTCAATCACCTGCTAGAGTATATTTTTCAAAAAGCTCTTCCTGTGAACCGGCGTTATGCCAAGCTTCTCAATTGCTTCATAGTGTGCCTTCGTCCCGTATCCCTTATGCTGTGCAAAACCATAGCCAGGATATTGTACTTCCAGCGACTCTACAATTCTATCACGTGTAACCTTTGCAATTACAGACGCAGCTGCAATGCTCAGGCTTCTTGCATCGCCCTTGATCAGAGCCTCCTGCTCAATATCAATATCGGCAAGTTCCACTGCATCAATTAGCAGATAATCCGGATCCATGCCCATATCTTCAACGGCTCTTTTCATGGCATTTTTCGTGGCATTGAGTATGTTGATGCTGTCGATTTCATTTTCACCAGCCATTCCAACACCAATTGCAAGTGCTTTTTCCTGAATCACTTCAAAAAGCTGATCCCGTTTTTGCTCGGATAGCTTTTTTGAATCATCAAGCCCTTCAATAATGCAATCATTGGGAAGGATGACCGCCGATGCAACCACCGGTCCCATGAGGGGACCGCGTCCAGCTTCATCAATACCCGCAACTAGCTTGTACCCTTTTTTTCGAGCTGCCTTCTCAAAAGCATGCATTTCAATCAGACGTGCCATTTCCTCTTCATGCTTTTGTATTTTCTTCTCGATTTTATCCGCCAGAGCACTCACGGATTTTCTTGAGTCTGCTCTAAGTTCATCCACCAAGTGGCTTTGTTCATCCAAGGTCAGCGTATCTAAATACTTTTTCACTGCAGTTGCCGACATTTGTGAAACCATATTATGCCTCCTGCTCTGCCGTGACCTCATTCGGGCGCTCAAGCGTAATTTTTCCGATTGTGCCCTTTCTGTATTCATCCAGTATCAGACGTGAAACCTTATCATAGTCAATTTCACGGCCTCTTTTTATACAACCGCGTTTAACAGCGATTTCATCCATGATTTCAAGCGTTTCTTCACTTAACACGTCAAGCTTATATCTTTCCTTGACTTGTTCAGGGTACCGTTCAGTCAGCATTTTCAACAGATGGAATGCAATATCATCGATATGAAGAATCTCATCTTTGATTGCCCCTGTGTATGCCAGCTTCATACCTACATTCTGGTCTTCAATTTTCGGCCACAGTATGCCCGGTGTGTCAAACAAATCGATATCTGCTCTGACACGAATCCATTGTTTACCCTTTGTAACACCAGGTTTATTGCCGGTTTTGGCACTCTTCTTACCTACAAGATTATTGATGAGCGATGATTTTCCTACGTTTGGAATACCCACAATCATAACACGAACACTGGAGCGGTCCGCCCCTTTTGCCACTCTTTTATCAACACGCGCGCTACCCGCTTCCTTGACAGCCGAAAGCAGATCTTTCATACCCGCACCCGTCAAAGCATTGACCGGGATGGCACGAATGCCCTTTTCCTTGTAATCTTCAATCCACGCCTTTGTAACAGATGGGTCTGCCAAATCGAACTTATTAAGCGCCACAACCCTTGGCTTGTCGCCAACCAGTTCATCGAATTGCGGATTTCTGCTGCTTAGCGGTATGCGCGAATCCAAAAGCTCTACGACTACGTCTACAAGCTTCAAATTTTCCTTTATCAGATCTTTGGTCTTTTTCATATGACCTGGATACCAGTTAATATGCATAATCTCACCTCTATCAATTATTTTACATTATTTCTTATATGAACGATATATTTATCTTATCTGTTGAAATCAAAGATTTCGTTTCGCACGCTCCGCGCGCAGGCATTTTCAACACATTGAAATGCAGGCTGTTCAAAAGTTCGAAAGTCAAGGCGCGGATTAAAACAACGCAGGGAGCGTACCCATCGTACGTGATCAAAGTGGTTTTAATCCTTGCAACGTAGAATTTCGGAGTTTTCAACAGTCTGGTCGCACGCTCCGCGTGCAGGCAGGAACACCCCTCACTTTGTTTCGGGGTAAGGTACGACGCTCGAAATCAAAGATTTCGTTTCACACGCTTCGCGTGCAGGCAGGAGCACCCCTCACTTTGTTTCGGGGTAAGGTACGGTGCCCAAAATTAGAAATTTTGACCGTACCATTAAAAAAAGACTGTACATACCGTACAGTCTTTTGATAATGCATAAGCTTAGATTCTTTCTTTAACTTTTGCACGCTTGCCAACTCTATCGCGAAGATAGTTCAGCTTAGCACGACGTACTTTACCTCTTCTCTTAACTTCGATCTTTTCGATCTTTGGTGAGTGAAGTGGAAGTGTCTTTTCAACACCAACGCCGTAAGAAATCTTTCTTACTGTGAAAGTTTCTCCAAGTCCGCCGCCTTGTCTCTTAAGAACAATGCCTTCGAAAATCTGGATACGCTCTCTCTTACCCTCTTTAACTTTCAGAGAAACTGCAACTGTGTCACCTACGTTAAAAGTAACGATTTCTGACTTCATTTGTTCCGCTTCAAGTTCTTTAATGATATTCATATTCATGAGTATGTCCTCCCTTCTCCATAGACGTTCGTGACCTAGGTGCCAGAGGACCGTCCGTAATACAACGTTAGTATTATAGCATAAATTCAATGACGAAACAAGATTATTTTTCACTCCTGATTCGATGAATTGCTTTCAGTATTTTTTTATCTGTTGATGGGTCCTTAAGCAGCGCGTCAATCATATCCGGTCGGCGCTCCTCAGTAACCTTTATAGACTCTTCAAGCCGCCATTTTTCAATATTAGCATGGTGACCAGACAAAAGCACTTCAGGAACATCCAGCCCATCAAACTCTGGAGGTCGTGTATAATGCGGATACTCAAGCAGGCCTCCCATGTGGCTTTCATCTTCATAGGAATCCTGTTTCCCAAGAACACCTGGTAGGAGTCGAGAAACAGAATCAATCAGCACCATGGCCGGAAGTTCGCCACCTGTTAGCACATAATCGCCAATGGATATTTCACGCGTCACGTACTTGTCAATAAACCGCTGGTCTACGCCCTCGTAATGACCACAAACTATAAAGAGCTCACTTTCCTTTGTTAGGGCATCACAATCAGCCTGTGTCAGATTTTTGCCCTTTGGAGACATGTAGATCACAGTTTTCCCAGGCGCCCACCCATGGGCTTCAAGTGCGCCCTTAAGTGGCATCGGCTGCATAACCATTCCAGCACCGCCACCATACGGATAATCATCCACACGATTATGCTTATTATTGGCATAATCCCGTATATTGATGGTATCTATATTCAGCTTTCCATCTCTTACAGCCCTGCCGATAATGCTTGCATCTTTGAAATTCTCAAACATTTCCGGAAAGAGTGTCAATATTTTAAATTCCATTACATAATTCCTTCTATAAGATTTACGCGTAGTACACGCGCCTCATGGTCAAAGCCTTTAACAAATTCTTTTACACTCGGAATCATAAACGTACTGCCATCCGCCTTTTCTACAACAATCAGATCCTGCGCAGCACCAGATGTAACAGACTTGATTACGCCGACACTACCATGCGTCTCGTCTTCAACTGCATATCCTTCAATTTCAGAATAGATAAATGTATCTTCATCCATGTCGCCAAGATCTGCACGATTGATATAAACATCCTTATTTTTCAGTTTTTCAGCATCATTGATATTGTCATATCCTTCAAACAGAATAACCGCCATATTTTTCTGATATCTAACCGACTTGATTCCAAGCTTTTTATCGGAACCTTCTAACATAAGGTACTCAAAAGCATCGAACTCTTCCTTGTCAGTTGTGTAAGGGTATACTTTCAAGTGTCCCTTCAAACCATGTGTATTTACAATTTTTCCAACCAGCATTTTGCCGTTCATCTATATTCCACCTACCTTAATCTCTTTTCCATACCAAGGCATTATACCACATTTGACTCTTAAACAAAAACTCCAATAGAAAAGAGCCTTCAGCACAGATTGTCTCTGAACTGAAGGCGCCTTGTAATTTGACATTCTCATTTAAAAGCTGATATCTACAAAAGAAATACCTTTACAATTTGAACTGTTTCATAGTCTCTTTGAGGTCCTCTGCATGACTTTGCAGCTGGTGTGCCATACCACTGATTTCCTCCATCGATGCAGTCTGTTCCTCTACAGATGCCGACACCTCTTCCGATGCCGACGCAGACAGCTCTGCAACCTTGTAAATATTCATGACGATTTCGACCATCTGATCTTTCACCGCCGTCAAGTCTCCAAGTGCTTGCACAACATCAACCAGCTTATTTGAAGTAAGCTCAACCGACTCATTCAGTTCATCAAACAGAACACCACTTGACTCAACCGCTTGGTTCTGCTCCTTGAATATGAGTTCAGCACTGCGTACCGTCGTTGAAACAGCCTCTGTGTCTTTGCTGATTTTTGATGTCAGCTCCTGAATTTCACGCGCAGAGGAATCCGACTCTTCAGCCAGCTTTCTGATTTCATCTGCTACAACTGCAAAGCCTCTCCCATGTTCTCCAGCTCGTGCAGCCTCTATGGATGCATTCAGCGCCAGGAGGTTGGTCTGCTCCGCAATTGCTGTAATGGTATCTGTAAAAGACGTAATTTGCATAATCTGATTAGCCAGTTCGCGAATGACCCTGTCAATATCCTGAATCGTATTGAAGCTTTCCTGCTGTTTCTCAGAAAGAGACTTCATCGAAGCCACACCGATATTGTTCTTTTCTTTCATCTCACGAATAGCCGACTGCATATCTTCAGTAACATGATGGATCTGATCTGAGCTTGCTTCTAGAGAACCCACACCATGGACACCACGCTCGGTTTCCTGTACCTGCTCCGTGGAGCCTGACGCAATTTCTTCAACAGCCTTCGCAACCTGCTCTATGGCTTCACTTGTCTGCGTTGACATCTCTGCCAGATTCTCAGTCGTCTGATATACCAGTCCGGACATTTCAATGGACTCATTTACAATACCACGTAGACTTTCTACCATGACATTCAAATCCTTGGTCAGTTCGCCGAGTTCATCTTTGCGATTAACCTCCATGAGACTTGTCAAGTCACCTTCAGCAACACGCGCTGTGAACTTGCGCATGCGCACAATCGGCTTTGTAATCATTGATGCTATAGCGTAACTGAGCACAAGACCAATAACAATCATTGCTGCAACCACAACAAGAACAGCCTGAACAAGCTGGTCCACAAGACCGAAGATCAAACCTGCCTTACGTGCGTAAAGAATACGGCGGTCGTTGAAATCATCATACATGACATATCCAAAATACAGGGTCTGCCCCTCTTTTTCTTCAATAATGAACTCATAGAATTGGTCTTCAAGGTTTGAAACCTCTTCGCCCACCGTTTTCTGAGTTTTCAAATTTGTCATATCAAGCGTTGTGTTGATCAGGAACACATTATCACTAAACTTGATGTTGCCCGTTGAATCTGTGATTGTAATAAAGTGGTTTTCTTCTAGCTGCTCCAGCTTTTGCTGATAGTAGCCCTTTTCCTCATAAGTGCGGAATTCGATTTCCTTCTCTATCTCGGAAACATAATTTCCCGTACCAACTATCCAGCCCCACTCTTCAAAGTACTTCACAACGCCACGTTTCTTTGAAGCCAGTGTCTCACCCGGTTTTGGGAAATAGTAGTCATAAAAGTAAGTTCCATTCTTCACCGCACCGTCTACCAGCTCCTTGACAAAATACGCCCCTGTTTTGTCCTGGAGGTCACCTCTATAATTGCCTTCTCCATCAGGTGCAGTTGGCAGCAGCTGCAGCACATAGTCCTTGTTATCGATCCACAAGTAACCGTCCGTGCCAAAACGCATAGGTCTGATCGCTTCTATACTTGCTTTCTTGTACTTCTCAGTAATCGACTGTGCAAGTGATGCTTTTTCAGCATCTGTCAAATCAGACGGAATTGCTTCAATTTCAGCCTGTGCCTTCTGATAGTTAGAATCTACAATAGAATATCCAATTTCTACAACACTCTGAATATTCTTGTCAAAATCAGTCATCAGCGTCGCTTCTGCCTTTTGGATACTTCGATCCATATCCGTTAATTCTGACAACAATGAAACAGCACTCGACGCGAAGGCTGCCTGCGCATCATCACTTAAGTTGCTTTTGGCAAACTTACTGACCGCAACACCTTCCACGGACAATGCCAATATTATGATTACTGACACTGCTAGCATGATTTTTACTCGGATACTCTTCATCCAAGACCCCCCTATAATAACGACCTATACTGTATGCGCAATTGGCTATAAATGTATTTTACCATACAAATATGCTTTTTCTTAGTTCTTTTTACCCATCCGTGTACTTTATAAAACACAGCCCAAATTATGTGCATGAATGCTAGAACAATTTACAATTGCATCTTTCTTACACTTCAAATTACGTATATCGCTGACTTTTTTCTTACATGTTTTTCCTGCTCATGTCGCTTACGAAGCTTTTGAAACTTTCTTTCAGAAACAACAGAGCAACCAATGGTTGCTCATGTCGCTTACGCGCCATATATTCAAATGAGAAGAGCAGGCATTTCGAATTAAGACTCGAATGCTTGCTCTTCTCATTTGAATGCATTTCTTTGTTTTCACGAATATAAAAGCCCGCTAAAAAGCAGGCTTAGATATCTTACAAGAACTATTGAATGATTTCAACAACCACTCGTTTGTTTTCTTTAGTCGCAGCAGCTTTCACTACTGTACGCAGTGCTTTTGCAATACGACCTTGTTTACCGATGACCTTACCCATATCATCAGGAGAAACCTTCAGTTCAATGATGACTGACTGAGAGCCTTCAATTTCACTGACTTCTACTGATTCTGGGTTGTCAACCAACGCTTTTGCGATGACCTTGACCAGTTCACCCATGAAAAACACTCCCCTGTTCTTACTTGCTTAGCTTGTCGTAAACGCCATGCTTCTTGAACAAGTCCTTAACAGTGTCAGTAGGTTGAGCGCCTTCGCTTAACCATTTAACAGCTCTTTCGTCATTGATCTTGATCTGTACAGGCTCAGAAACTGGGTTGTAGTAACCGATTTCTTCGATGAAACGACCATCTCTAGGAGAACGAGAGTCTGCTACTACCAATCTATAGAAAGGTTTCTTCTTTGAACCCATTCTTCTCATACGGATTTTAACTGCCATTTGTTGCACCTCCTCATATCGTTAATATAGTAATATATATGATTATCAACTAAGATAGATGATAAACCTAAACTTATTTAAAAGAACGGTAATCCCATTCCTCCGCCTCGCTTCATTTTCTTTTCGAGACCGGAGAACTGTTTCATCATCTTACGCGTCTGGTCAAACTGCTTAATCAGTCTGTTGACATCTTGAACGCGCGTACCGCTACCGGCAGCTATACGTTTCTTTCTGCTGCCATTGATGAGATTGATGTCGCGTCTTTCAGCCTTGGTCATTGACTGGATGATCGCCTCAACACGGGCAATTTCCTTGTCGTCAACCTGAACATTTTTAAGCGCCTTATTGTTCATTCCCGGCATCATGCCAAGAAGCTCACTCAATGGCCCCATGTTCTTCATTTGCTGAAGCTGCTCAAGAAAATCATCCAAATCGAACTCAGCTTTTCTGATTTTCTTTTCCAGTTCTTTGGCTTTCTCTTCATCAATATTGGCCTGTGCCTTCTCAATCAGAGTAAGCACATCGCCCATACCCAGAATACGAGACGCCATTCTGTCTGGATGGAATTCTTCTATATCTGTAAGTTTTTCACCTACACATGCAAATTTGATTGGTTTCCCAGTGACAGCTCTGACCGAAAGGGCCGCACCACCACGTGTATCACCATCAAGTTTTGTCATAATTAAACCATCAAGACCCAATTTCTCATTGAAATTCTCTGCGACATTGACCGCATCCTGGCCTGTCATGGAATCCAGCACCAATAGAATTTCCTGAGGTCTCACAGCTTTCTTAACTCGGTCAAGCTCATCCATAAGATTTTCATCTATGTGAAGTCGACCGGCTGTATCTAGAATCACGACATCATTGCCATGCTTTTTGGCATGTTCAATACCCGCTTTTGCAATCTCCTCAGGGTCAACCTTGTCACCCATCGAGAACACTGGAATCTCCAGCTGATCACCTACAACATGAAGCTGTTTGATCGCGGCTGGTCTGTAGATATCACAGGCAACGAGAAGCGGACGTTTCCCCTGCTTCTTGAGCAGAGATCCAAGCTTACCCGTAGTCGTCGTTTTACCGGCACCTTGCAGACCAACCATCATAAAGACAGTCAGGCCACCGGAAGAAAACGTCAGTTTGCTTTGTGTTTCTCCCATGAGCGCCGTTAGCTCTTCATTAACTATTTTGATGACATGCTGCGCTGGTGTCAGGCTTGAAAGTACTTCCTGTCCAACCGAACGTTCAGTCACCTTTTTAGTAAATTCTTTTACAATCTTAAAGTTTACATCGGCTTCAAGCAGTGCAAGCTTAACTTCACGCATGGCCTGTTTTACGTCTTTTTCAGACAACTTGCCTTTACCTTTTAGTGAAGATAATGTACCTTGTAGTTTATCCGCAAGGCCTTCAAATAATGCCACTGGACAACCTCCCTACTCTATTCTGCAACTGCTGCTGCGCGTGTCTTGATCTCTTCAATTTCTTGAAGCAGTTCTTCTCGCGCACCACCATCTAGAATTATGCTTTTCAGTTTGTCAATTTCGCTGACAAGCATCTTCATCCTCGTTTCAGTCTCATCGAAGCGTGTCATCAGCCCCAATTTGTCCTCATAGGATTCAAGAAGCTTCTCGCTTCGTCTGATTGTATCATAAACTGCCTGGCGGCTAATGCTTAGATCCTCGGAGATTTCTCCAAGCGAGAGATCATTATGACAGTATAACTCCAAAATATCCTGCTGCTTTGCAGTCAGAAGTTCTCCGTAAAATACGAAGAGGTTACCCAGTCTCATTTTCTTCTCAATCAAAATGATCACCATCCGGCATGTTAGTTGTAAAGGTTAATTACTTTACAGAAGTATTCTAACAGCATGATACAGTCATGTCAACACCTATTTACATGTTTTTCGCTTTTTTTAAACATCCATGAGCGCACGCACGAAGCTCTTCGGATCAAAGTCCTGTAAATCGTCCATGCCTTCACCAACACCAATCATCTTAACCGGAATACCCAGTTCATCATTTACAGCAAGAACAACACCGCCCTTAGCTGTACCATCCAGCTTTGTTAACACGATGCCCGTGATGGCAGCAGTCTCTTTGAAAAGCTTGGCCTGCTGAATGGCATTTTGACCCGTTGTCGCATCCAGTACCAGAAGAACTTCCTTGGTTGCCTGAGGATACTCACGCTCAATAACCTTGAAAATCTTAGCAAGCTCGTTCATCAGGTTCTTCTTATTATGAAGACGGCCTGCAGTGTCACAAATCAAAATATCCGTATTACGTGCCTTGGCAGCCTGAATGCCGTCAAAAATGACAGCGGCAGGGTCTGAACCTTCCGTATGTGCGATAACATTGACATCTACCCGATCGCCCCATACCTTGAGCTGGTCGATTGCTGCAGCTCTAAATGTATCCGCAGCTGCAAGAAGGACCGTTTTACCTTCAGATTTGAAGCGGTGCGCCATCTTGCCAATGGACGTTGTCTTACCCGCACCATTTACACCAATTACAAGTACAATCGCCGGTGTAGGGTCAATATTCAGTGATGAATCATAGTCTTCAGTCAGGAAGCCTTCCACAACATCATGAAGCACGTCCTTAACCAGACTTGAATCTTTGATTTTTCTTACTTTGAGTTCTTCGCGAAGGGCATCGATAATCTTCATAGTAGTGTTCATGCCCACATCTGCCATGATCAGAATTTCTTCAAGCTCTTCGAAAAGATCATCATCGATTTCACCATAATTGTTCAGCAGGTTGTCGATTTGATCTGTAATACCTTTTCTTGTCTTGTTAAGACCATCAATCAGCTTGCCAAAGAAAGACTTCTTCTTAACAGGTTCCTCTACTGGCGCAGGAGGCTCTTCAACTTGTTCAACTGGCATTTCCGGCTCTGGCGCTTCTTCCGTCGAAAGCACTTCGACCGCCTCGACAGGAACTTCAACCGCCGCTTCAACCTGAACATCCTCAACAGGGAGTTCTTCTTGAAGGCTTTCTTCCTGCGGTTCCTCTTCACCAGCCTCTGCGGCTTCTGCCGTTTCTTCTACTGTTTCTTCAGCAGCCTCCTGAACCTGATCTATCTCTTCTTTTTTCTCTTCCTTCTTACCAAAACCAAATAGCTTTTTTAACATGTTGTCGTCCTCCTCATTTAAATTGCAACGTCTTCAAGCTTGACGGATACGATTTTGGAAACACCGTACTCCTGCATAGTCACCCCATAAAGCGTATTTGCAATTTCCATGGTGCCTTTTCTATGCGTAATTATTACAAACTGCGAATTCTGTGTGAACTCCTTCAGAAAATCAGCAAATCGGAATACATTTACATCATCGAGTGCTGCTTCAATCTCATCGAGAATACAAAATGGCGCAGGCTTTGTCTTCAGTATTGCAAACAGCAGAGCTATTGCCGTCATGGCTCTCTCTCCACCTGAAAGCAGGCTCAGACTCTGGAGTTTTTTACCTGGCGGCTGTGCCACAATTTCGATTCCAGAGTTCAGCACGTCCTCTTTGTCAAGAAGGACAAGATCTGCCTGACCACCTTCAAACAATTTACTGAAGATACCTGTAAAATGCTCTTTGACAATTTCAAAGTTCTCATTGAATTGCGTAATCATTTTCTTTTCAAGGTCCTTGATGACCTTTTCAAGGGATTTTTGAGATTTGACAAGATCATCACGCTCTGAGCTCAGGAACTCAAACCTTGATTTGACTTCCTTATACTCCTCTATGGCACTGATGTTGACTTCACCAAGCCTTCTTATTTTATTTCGAAGACTCTTCACTTCCTCGGTTGAAGCTTCAACATCAATTTCAATTCTGTATTCCATCGCTTCACGCAGACTGACTTCATACTTTTCCCACAGGTTTGCGATGACATTCTCTTTTTCCATTTCAATCTTCGTAAGAACAAGGTCCTGCTTATGAAGGACTTCTTTCAGCTGTTCAAGGTCTGAGAGCTCCTTTTCATGTGTCATGCGCTTTGTTGCAAGCGTAGTCTGACAGCCCTGAAGCTTCACAGAAAGATCTTCCTTGTCCATTTCAATCTGAAGCATTGATTTTCTCAGAAGACGCATATCCTCTTCTGCAATGCTCATTTCCTCATCCAGGGCTTCCTTTTCAGTGTATAAAAGATTCAGTTCTTCTGCCTTCACCGATTTTTTCTCAGTGTTTTCTCTGACCGATTCGCTCAAGCGTCGAATTTCCATCGCCTGATGTGCATGCTTCTGATTCAGCGAGGCATGTTCAACCTTTTGCGCCGTCATAGATTCAGAAAGCTCCTTTACTTGGCTCTGAAGCTGACGTATGCCGTCAGAATACCCCTGCATGGCATTTTCAATTTCATGGCTTTCGCCTTCCAGTGCTTCAATCGCCTTTGACTTGCTCTCAATCGAAGCTTGTGCAGTGCTGCGTTCACGTGAAATCATATCACGTTCCCGCAGCAGTCTTTCGGAATCCTTATCAAGGCGTTCAAGCTCTCTTCGAACCGTTTCGATTTCGCCTTCACATTTGACAATTTCAACGCGCTTTGTCTCACAGCTTTCACTAAGGACTTCTATCTCAATCTGTACCTTTTCAATTTCACCAATCACATTTTCCATCTTGGTTTCATTGGTCTTGATATCTTTCTTATAGGACTCAATCAGAGCACCAAGCTCATCGATTTTTCGCTTACGGCCAAGCAGGTTGGCAATTCTTGATTTGAAGGACCCGCCAGTTATGGCACCGCCAGGTGTTAGAATCTCGCCATCCTTGGTAACGATTCTATGACGCATGCCTTGAACCTTAAGACACGCAACCGCTGTATCGTAGTCCTCGACAATGACCGTACGACCAAGCAGATAGGTAAAGAGCTGCTTGTACTTTGGATCATAACCAATCAGCTGATTGGCGGTTCCAACATATCCTGCCATGTTCTCAACTTGAACCGGAACATTGTACATGCTGGCTTTGATATTTGAAAGGGGCAGGAAGGTCACACGCCCAAGTGAATTTCTTTTCAGGTGGTCGATAAGACGCTTGGCGTCCTGCTCAGATTCAGTAACAATATTTTGAAGCTGTCTTCCAAGTGCTACCTCTACTGCACGTTCCAAACTCTTTGGAATTGTCATGAGTGATGTAACAACACCATGAACACCTGCACCCAGTTTCTGGTCTTTAGAGCATGCTTTAAGAACACCTTTAACACTATTGTCATAGCCCTCAAAAGCATTTTCCATATCAATGAGCACACGTCTTTCACTGGAAGCCTTCATATGCTTATGGCTGAGCTGCTTGGTCTCGTTTTCGAGCGTTTTCTGTTCCTGAACGCTGCTTTTCAAAAGCTCCATATTGCTTTCACGTGTTCTAAGCATTTCAGCATAGTCTGTACGATGAACCTGATGACTCGTTTCAAGGTCAGTCATGCGGGCATTGGTACCCTCTTTATGACTTCTCGATTCTTCAATACTAAGCTCAATGGCATCAATACGCTCTGTAAGACTTTGAATTGAAGCTTTTCGCCCTGCAATCTCCACTTTTTCGCGTTCGATTGCATTCAGTATTTGGATTGCACGCTGCTTGGCCGATTCTGAATCGGTTTCCCGATCAGTAAGAGCACGAGCCTTTTCGTCATATACAGCCTGAATGGTTTCAAGTGAAGCATTGACTTGTTCAAGTTTTTCACTCAGCTCAGCCAGCACCTGCTCTGCACGCTCCATTTGATTGTTTAAATCAAGCATGACAGCATCAATCTGCTCAACCTCCGCCTCTATGCGCATGGCATTGGCATCTGTGCTTTTTTGACGTTCACGAATTTGAGACACCTTCGCTTCAAAATGTCCCATTTCAGTTGTAGCCTTCAAAAAGCTTTCTTCAGACACCTTGACTGCTTGCGAGTAGGCATCCATCTGCTGTTCAATGCGCTCTACCTCTTGCTCGATTTCAGCAAGTGCAGCCTGCATTTCTGAAAGCTGCTTATTGAGCATTTCAGTTTTTTCGTTTTCACTCTTAATTTTAGAGTCACAAGTATCCACCTGACGGATAAACAGGTTCATTTCCAGTGTTTTAAGCTTTTTTGAATGGTCAAGAAACTGTTCAGCCTTCTCGCTTTCTTTACGAAGCGGTTCGACACGTCCTTCAAGTTCACTGATGATATCGTCAACACGAAGCAGATTGGCCTGTGTGTTGCCAAGCTTTCTCTCCGCTTCAATCTTTCGTGCCTTGTACTTTACAATTCCAGCTGCCTCTTCAAAGATTTGTCTGCGTTCATCGGCATTGTTGCTGAGAATTCGGTCTATACGCCCCTGTCCGATGATGGAGTAGCCATCTGTGCCTATTCCCGTATCCATGAAGAGCTCTTTTACATCCTTGAGTCTGCACGACGTTCCGTTGACCAGATATTCACTATCACCCGAACGAAAGACCCTTCGCGTGACAATGACTTCGCTGAAATCAAGCGGAAAGTACTTTTCTCTGTTGTCAAAGACGAGAGAGACTTCTGCCATACCAAGCGGTTTTCTATGCTTTGTACCATTAAAGATGACATCTTCCATTTTAGCGCCACGCAGTGTCTTTACCTTTTGCTCGCCGAGCACCCAGCGCACTGCGTCAGTGATGTTGCTTTTACCACTGCCATTCGGTCCAACAATACAGGTTACCCCATTCTCATATTCTACTTCCGTTTTATCGGCAAAGGATTTAAATCCTTTCATTTCAAGCTTTTTTAAATACAAATGGAACACCTCAAATACTAGTCTATTTTTAAATTCACATCTATTGTTTCATGTTCTGTTTCAATCGAGAGATTTACATACCCGCATGAAGCGGTCTCTGAAATATTATACGTCCACTCCAGGGTCGGGTATTTCTTTTCGAACGCATTGAAATTGCTTCTCTTCTGCCCACGTACCACGGTCCAGTCTCTTTCACATGCTGAAAGAGAAACGCGATGCCCCGTACCGTACTCGAACACATCCACCAGTTTTGCCTCAATCCTTTTCAGAATAATTCTGGACTCTGCAAGCTGCCTGAGGGATGGATGATAGGCTCCAGCGCGTCTCGTATCCCCTTTGATGAGTTCTTCCGTCGGCTGAAGCCCGACCCGAATGACAGGGATATGCGCCGCTGCAAACCTAGGCATGATCTCACTGAGCCACTCGACTGCGTCTTCTACCGAGAGCGCATTATAGGTTCCTGCGTCATACATGTTTTCAAGGGCTGTTCCCCGTATGACCACAGTTGGATAGATCCGTACAAAATCTGGTTTCAGGGCTATGATCGTATCTGCAGTTTCCAACGATTTTTCAAGGGTATCGCCTGGAAGGCCAAGCATCATTTGCAGTCCCAGCTTCAGGTCCGTTTTCCTAATTTGACGCACCGCATCCCTGACCTGCTGAATATCATGCCCCCGCTCAGAGAGCCTAAGCACTTCCTCATTCAGGGACTGCACGCCCAGTTCAACTGCTGTCACGCCGTACGCAAGCAGTCTTTCAAGTACCTTTTCATCGATATAATCAGGTCTCGTAGAAAGCCGGATACCATGAATACGCCCGTCATACAAATAACGACGGGCGATGTCTAAGAATTCAATTTGCTTTTGAACTGGAATACCTGTAAAGCTGCCACCGAAAAATGCAATTTCTATGGGATGACGTCTGCCGGTCATGGTTTCCAGATGCGCTTCTATTTCACGAATTACCATTTCCGTGCCGTAGGCCTCCTGCTGACCTGTAATGGTCTTCTGGTTACAGAAGACGCAGTCATGCGGGCAGCCAAGATGGGGCACAAATATGGGGATAATTCCCGGTTTATTGGAGATCAAGCTGCTCAACCTCTCTTAGTGCCATTTTTGCGGCTTCCTGCTCCGATTCTTTTTTACTGCGTCCAACACCCTTGCCAATAACCCTTTCGTTCAGGCTGACTTGGGTATGGAATACCTTACAGTGGTCAGGTCCTTCCTCACCAATGATTTCATATTTAATACGATTGGTTTTATTAACCTGAACCAGTTCCTGCAGATGCGTTTTGTAATCAAGAAAGACCTTGCCTGCAATGGCATCCTGAATTTTTCTGTTCATGCGTGTCAGAATGAAATCACTGCTCGCCGTAAGGCCGCCATCCATATATATGGACGCAATCAACGCTTCATAGGCATCTGCTAGTATGGAGGTTCTGTCACGACCGCCTGTCATTTCTTCACCCTTGCCAAAAAACATAAATTCCCCGAGGCCAATGGCTCTCGAGCACTCACCCAGCGTTGTTTCACAGACGATTTTCGACCTGATTTTAGTGAGCTCACCCTCAGGCATATCTGGAAAGTTCTTGAATAGATAGTCACTGATGATAATGCCCAGAACCGAGTCCCCCAGGAATTCAAGACGTTCGTTATTATTTCTCGACTCCTTGCGTCTTTCGTTGGAATAGGAACTGTGCGTCAACGCTTCCTCTAGCAATTTGATATTCTTGAAAGAATATCCTATTTTCTTTTCTAGTTCAATTAGACTCATATTAATCCTCCCGACTTTAATGTCGAGAGACCTTTTAAATACACTAGCCCCGTAGGTAGTTCAATAATACATTTAAAAAGCCTCTCCATCATTTCTATTTTAAAGGCTTACATCACAAAAAACAATAGAAGAATGGCGAACCATTCTCCTATTGAAGTATAAGTTAAGGTAAATTACATCATATGGATGCAGAGCACCATTAATGTTAATTACAGTTTAACTGTTTCAGTGACTAATCAACATATTTTTTCATACAGATTGTCGCATTGTGTCCGCCGAAACCAAGTGAGTTTGACAGAACTGCATTGACCTCAGTGTCAACGCCTTTATTTGGAAGTACATTCAGATCAAGCTCTGGGTCCTGATTTTGAATGTTCATTGTACCGTGTACATGGCCTTCAGAAAGTGCCAGCAGACATGCAATGGCTTCAATACCACCTGCAGCGCCCAGCATATGGCCTGTCATTGATTTTGTTGAGCTGATTAGAAGCTCTTTAGCATGATCGCCGAAAACAGACTTGATTGCCATAGTTTCGAACTTGTCATTATAAGGTGTAGAAGTACCGTGAACGTTGATGTAAGTGATGTCTTCAACATTCAGACCACCATCTTTAACTGCCATCATCATGGATCTGGCTGCACCTTCGCCACCTGGAGCAGGGCTTGTAATGTGGTAAGCATCCGCAGTCGCGCCATAGCCTACAACTTCGCCATAGATATGTGCACCACGTGCTTTGGCATGCTCAAGTTCTTCAAGAATGATGATACCAGAACCCTCGCCCATAACAAATCCATCTCTGTCGATATCGAAAGGACGAGATGCAGTTTTAGGATCATCGTTTCTAGTAGACATTGCCTTCATTGTACAGAAACCAGCCATGCCGATCGGTGTAATAGAAGCTTCACATCCGCCAGTAAACATCAGGTCTGCGTCACCACGCTGAATTGTCTTGAATGCATCACCAATTGCGTTTGTCGCTGAAGCACATGCAGTAACAACTGTTGTATTTGGACCTTTAGCACCTGTAGCCATTGAAATGTGACCCGATGCAATATTGCCGATCATCATAGGAATCAGGAATGGACTTACTCTGCCCGGACCTTTATTCAGAAGCTTTTCATGCTCCTTTTCAAGTGTGCCGATTCCGCCAATGCCCGAACCGATAATAACACCGAAACGCTCCATATTTGTCGCTTCAAGATCGATTTTTGAATCTTCAACTGCCAGCTTTGCAGCCGCAACACCAAATTGTGTGAAACGGTCCATACGCTTTGCTTCTTTTTTGTTGATGTATTCTGCAGGATCGAAGTCTTTTACTTCACCTGCAATTTGAGTCACGTACTCAGACGCGTCAAATTGTGTAACTGTATCTATACCTACAACGCCTTCACGAAGTGCGTTCCAGAAATTCTCTTTTCCTGTTCCGATTGGTGAAATAACACCAATGCCTGTTACTACGACTCTTTTATTCACTGCAGTCGCCTCCTTAAATATACTCGCCAGATGTGCGAGCCCATTTATCATATCCCATTTAGAGTGCAGCACCAGAGTGCCGCTAAATATTGAAGCCGGCGACTAGCCGGCTTCAATTGTGACATAGTCTATGTCTTTCTTAGTTTTTTGATTCTAGGTAAGCAACGATGTCGCCAATGTTTGCGAATTTCTCAGCGTCTTCGTCAGGAATCTCAACGTCGAACTCATCTTCGAAAGCCATGATGATTTCAACTGCGTCTAGTGAATCTGCTTCAAGATCTTTCATCATTGAAGTTTCTTTTGTGATTACTACGTCTTCGTCAACACCTAGCTGATCTCTAATAATTTCTACTACCTTATCAAACATATTCTTTACCTCACTTTTATACTTTGTTATTAGCCAGAAACCAAAGTTTCTTTACCACTATATGATGAAATCCTTTAGAGGGGATTACATTAACATGCCACCATCAACCTGAATGACTTGACCAGTTATGTACTTGCTCATGTCAGAACATAGGAACTTAACTGCATTTGCAACATCTGCAGGGTCGCCCATTTTTCCAAGTGGAATCGCCTTTGCATAAGCTGCCTTAACATCATCAGGAAGTACATCTGTCATATCCGACTCGATAAAGCCCGGTGCTACAGCATTCACCGTGATGCCTCTGCTTGCAAACTCTTTTGCAATGGACTTGGTAAATCCGATCACGCCAGCTTTAGATGCCGCGTAATTTGACTGACCCGCATTTCCCATGATACCCACTACAGAAGTAATATTTACAATTCTGCCCTGTTTTTTCTTGAGCATGTATTTGCCAATCACCTTTGTTGTCATGAATGTACCCTTAAGGTTTGTATCAAGAACTGCATCCCAGTCATCTTCCTTCATTCGAAGAATCAGTGTATCTTTTGTAATGCCTGCATTGTTTACAAGCAGATCAACTGTTCCAAATGCCTCAACCGCTGCCTTAAGCATGCTGTCTACATCTTCCTGAACAGAAACATCGCATTGCACTGCAAGACCTTTACCACCCAGTGCCTTAACTTCTTTAACAACTTCCTCAGCCTTATCTGCACTTCTATTGTAGTTTACAACAACATTGGCGCCAGACTTTGCGAAGTCAATAGCGATTGCGCGGCCGATGCCACGTGACCCGCCAGTAACGATTACCGTTTTACCATCAAAATTCATACCAGTCGCCTCCTTAAGCATTGAGCTTCTGTAGCGTTTTTTCAAGAGATGCCGGGTCTTCCACATTGAAGATTTGAACCTCTTTTGAAATACGCTTGATGAATTTCGAAAGTGATTTTCCTGGCCCTACTTCAATGAATGTGTCATAGCCATCGGCAATCATTCTTTGGATAGATTCTTCCCAACGTACAGGACTGCTGACCTGACGAATCAGAAGATCTTTAATATCATTTTCTGAAGCGATGAAGTCTGCTTCCACATTTCCAACAACCGGCTTTTCAAGTGGGCTGAAGGCAACCTGATCAAGTTCAGATTTAAGCTTCACACCTGCACCTACCAGAAGGGATGTGTGGAATGGTGCTGATACCGGCAGCATAACCGCCTTCTTTGCACCTTTTTCCTTACATATTTCAACCGCTTTTTCAACTGCGCCAACTTCACCAGCAATAACAAGTTGAGCCGGACAATTGAAGTTTGCTGGTTCTACAATACCAGCAGAAGACGCTTCCTTACAAGCTTCAACGACACCGTCATTGTCAAGGCCAAGGATTGCAGCCATGCCGCCCACACCCATTGGTACCTCTTCTTGCATATATTGGCCGCGTTTTCTTACAACTTTAACTGCGCTTTCAAATGGCATTGCACCTGCAGCAACCAGGGCTGAGTATTCACCAAGACTCAGTCCGGCAAATCCGTCAACCTTAACGCCACTGTCTTCCAGCGCCTTATATATTGCAATACTCGTCGTCAAAATCGACGGCTGTGTATTTTCTGTTTTTCTAAGTTCTTCGTCTGAGCTGTCAAAGCAAAGTGCTTCCATGCTGTAACCCATCGCTTGACTCGCCTGTTCAAACACTGCTTTTGAAACTGGAAATGCCTCAGCAAAATCCTGTCCCATTCCTACGTATTGTGCACCCTGTCCAGGAAACACAACTGCTGTTTTACCCATGATGTATGCCTCCTACCAGTTTATTACACATGCGCCCCATGTAAGACCGCCGCCAAATCCAACAAGTACGACTTTGTCGTCCTCTTTGATTTTTCCAGCGCGTACTGCTTCATCAAGCGCAACCGGAATTGATGCTGCTGACATATTGCCAAGCTTGTTCAGGTTTATGTGAACCTTATCAAGCGGTAGTTTCAATCGCTTCGCAGCTGATGAGATAATACGCATGTTTGCTTGATGCGGCACCATAAAATCTACATCTTCAACAGACAAGCCCGCTTCTGCGACCACGCGCTGAGCTGCACCACCCATGGCTCTAACTGCAAACTTAAATACTTCACTGCCATCCATTGTAACATAATGCAGTCTGTCAGCAACTGTCTGTGCTGAAGCCGGCATTCTTGAGCCGCCTGCTGGCACGCTCAGGAACTTCCCGCCTTTACCATCTGCACCAAGTTCCATAGAACGGATTCCTTTACCGTCTTCGACCGGTCCAAGGACAACTGCACCTGCGCCGTCTCCAAAGAGAATACACGTTTTGCGGTCTTCAAAGTCAAGAATTTTCGACATTGTTTCTGCACCGATTACAAGTACATGATTGTACATGCCCGTCGCAATAAACTGCTGACCTATTGAAACACCATATATAAATCCAGAACATGCTGCTTCCAAATCAAAAGCAGCCGCATTTACCGCGCCGATTTTATCTTGAACTATACATGCCGTTGCTGGGAATCCAAAATCTGGAGTAATTGTTCCTACAATGATTAGGTCAATATCTTCCGCCGTGATTCCTGCTGCTTCAATTGCCTTTTCTGCAGCTTTATAGGCCAAATCAGAAGTTGCTGTGTTATCATCAGCAATACGTCTGCTTTCAATGCCTGTACGTGAAACAATCCAGTCGTGTGAAGTGTCCACTATTTTTTCCATATCGAAATTCGTCATTTCCCTTTCAGGAAGATGACTCCCTGTACCCAGAATACCTACGTCTCTAAAATCGCGATGCAATTGTATCAGCTCCTAACTTGCTTGGACCTCCGCGGCGATTTTATCAATAACGCCAGATGCTGCTGTTTTTTCAGCATAACGAATCGCGTTCATAAAGGCTTTGGCGTTTGAACTGCCATGCGCCTTCACAACCAGACCCTTAACACCCAGTAGCGGAGCACCACCATATTCGGTGTAATCCATGCTCTTTTTCATCTCACCCAAACCATTTTTGACAAGCAATGCCGCAATTTTCGTAAGTGGTGATTTCACAAAAATTTCTTTTATCATTGAAGTGAACGACTTCACAACGCCTTCAGACAGCTTTAGGATAATGTTGCCTGTAAATCCGTCGCATACGATCACATCAGTAGCACCAGCTGGTATGTCTCTCGCCTCAACATTTCCAATGAAATTGAGGTTTGCATCCTTAAGCAGGTCATACGACTCTATCACAAGTGCATTTCCTTTGCCTTCCTCATGTCCGATATTGGCAAGCCCTACACGCGGACTGTCAATACCAAGAACATTTTGCGCATAAAGACTTCCCATAATTCCAAACTCAAGAAGGTTTCTAGGCTTGCAATCGGAGTTCGCACCTGCGTCGGCAAGTATTGCCATTCCGCTTCGTGTAGGATACACAGAGCAAAGCGCTGGTCTGTCAATGCCTTTGATTCTACCAACTCTCAGGAGCCCGCCTGCAAGCAGCGCACCCGTATTCCCAGCAGAAATCAAAGCGTCGTACTCCTCGTCCTTTAGCTTAAGAAGGCCTACAACCATTGAGGAATCTTTCTTTTTCTTGATTGCTGTCACAGGCTTATCTTCACCTGTGATAACTTCTGTTGTATGAACAATCTCTATCCGACTTGTTTCATACTCATATTTATTCAGTTCGTGACGGATTTTACCCTCGTCTCCAATGAGTACGATTTGTGCATCAATATGCTTCAACGCGTCTACTGCACCCTTTACAGGCTCCATTGGCGCGTGATCGCCACCCATTGCATCAATTGCTATTTTCATTAACTGTGCCTCCAGTACTTATCCCACATTTAGCGCTGTCAAAATAAATTTCGACCTAAAAACCTGATCGTTATTAACATTAATTATCACATGAACAAAATATTCGCTCCCCCGTACCCGTGTAAGCTCTGCTTTAGCAACAAGTTTTTGTCCTGCTGCAACCGGTACGCGGTATTTCATGTTGGCTACGCCGGTAATGCAAACATTCGCATCAACCACGGCCATCGCCAGCGACTCTGCCATTGCAAAAATGTAATGTCCCTTCACGATTCTAGTTCTTTGAAATGCCATTGTATCGTCAGTCTGAAGGAATGAAATGGCCCGCTTGTTCAACTCCAAATCGATAAGCTCCCCAACGATTTCAGCTTGTCCCAGCGTTCTAACCTTTTCATAGTTGTTTGTAGCAACAGACTTAACACGTTCCCTGAGTTCAGGGATATTCAGCGACAGCCTATCAAGGCGAATTGTCTGAATGCTGACTCCAAATTTCTCACTCAGTTCCTCATCTGTCAAGAAAGGATCTGTTTCCAGAATATTCAGAAGCGCATCATGTCGCTCTTTCTTTTTGAGCTTTGCCATGAGAACCACTCCAAGTCTTAGTACTAATTTTTAGTACCTGCTACTAATACAGAGTATAAACATTCTTACTAACTTCGTCAATAGCTTTGACAAAATTTTTAAGACTTATTTTTATAACCAGGTACTAATAACAGGTTTTCCAATGTTTATTATACCATAAAACAAACCTTCAATACGAGACGTATTAAGGGATTTAGAATTGGTGACAGCCATTTTGTCCAAGTTAACACCCTGCAAATACTAAGTCATTTTGTGCATATGAAAAGGCATTCTCAGTTTCGAGAATGCCTTTAAATGTGCTTTCATTTTTACCGGATCATTATCCGTAGACCACCTATCTGGAGCCTATTCAATAAATCTTGGCAGCGCAGGTTTGGATGCCAGATCAAGGCTAAGCCCATCAACCTTCTTCACTGTCTGCTCTGATTCGCCGTTAATCATCCATTTCGATTGTGAAGTGATTTGTAGACCGTCAACAAGCGATTTATTGCCGTTTGACTTGTCATGAATCACACCAATCGCATACTGAAGGTCGTCAGAATTAATGCGGACAACTTTGATTGAGTTGCCGTTTTCATCTTTATGACCATCGTAATAATAGTAGCTGTCCGTGTTGTTGTTGTACATTTCTACAACCTCATCAACAGCCAGTCGGTGCTTGTCTTCTTTTGACTCCGCATCTTCAACCGCATCCACAAACATTGATGACTCCTCATTTACACGTACGCTTGTAATTACACGCGCGTAGTATATTTCATCCTTTTTGTATTCTTCGGCATCAGGCTGAACGACGATAGCATAACCATATTCATCGGTTTCCTTATCGACAATCGTGCTGACTCGCGTGTTTGAAGACTGTATGCTGCCCTTATTGAGAACCGATGGATCCACAGAAGGATCTTGTCCTGTACTAAGCTTATACAGCTCTATGAGCGGATAATCATAAGTCAGATACTCATTACCTATGAGTTCAAAGTGGAACTCAGGATCCGTAATGTTGGAATCCTTAATGGTAAATACTACCGATGTGTTTATCGGGTCAGCGTAGAATATCGTCTTAGTGTTTTCAAGCTTACCATTATTTGTGCCAGAACCCGGTGTAAATGAGTAGAATGAATCTGAAATTTCATCATAGTATTTCTTGATCATTTCGATGAGATCCTCATAATCATTGATGTCCGTTTCACCTGTCTCAATATCTTCGATGTAGTCTGCTACAAATTCTGGGTCCGCATACTCCTTGTCATCGCCAATAAGCGCATTGTCAAGAATGTTCAGGAAGTCCTCATGCTCACGAAGAGATGCCTCGTCGTCGCTGATTGTTCCATCTTCATCGTATGCCGACTCGTGACGCCATTCAATACGGTCTTCGTCCGCATATTCAATGATGCTCTTAAGCGCGTCTTCTTCCCAGGTATCCTTGTCAGCAGATGTTAACGGATCATTCACGTCTTCATGATACATCACGTAGATGTGCTGAACAACATCTGTGAATTCAAGTTCAATTTTTGTATAAACCTCTGTAGAACCTGAGTATGCATCCTGGTATGCCTGATAGTGATCAACGCTCGGAACGGCAATTTCAAGCGCGTAACCGATAGGACCATAGTAAATTACTGTGTCCACACCGTTTTCATCTTCAAGAGCCTTGCCTGTCTCAGCTGATATGTTCTTCACTTCAATACGATTATCTTCTGTGATTTCAAGTGCCGCGAACGCCGCAAGCGCATCTTGAAGGTCTTCTGTAGCCGCTTCAATTTCTGCATCTGATGCATTTGCCTTACTGAGTACTTTCTCAGCGTCCTTAAACGCATCATTCAAACCACTTGACTCTTTAGCATCTTTGACATATTGACCTAAGCTGTATGACTCACCTTCACCAAGACCTTCAACAGCATTATCAATCAAATCACCTGCAGTCAGATAGAGTTCGTAAAGCGATGACGGTACGTACTGGACAACTTGCGTTTTAGCTGTAGTACCAAATGTAAACTCTAGCGTATCTTCTGAAGGTACGAAGTAATTGTCTGCAAAGACCTCATCATAAGGTGCATTCAGCGTTACAACAATACCTGCAGGTGCGTATTTCACAACACCAGTTACACCATTAACAGTAAAGTCGGCATTGTCCGGATCGGACAGCTTTCTGAAGTCAATGCTGATTGTCGTATTTTCTGTCACTAGAGAGCCTTCAAAACGCTCAAGAGCCAGTAGAATTTCACTTGCCTTAGCATTCTTTTCAGCACCACTGGCAGTTGAATCCTTAAGAAGCGCATTACCATCTCCAATTAAGTCCTTAAGAGCTTCATAATAAGGTCCATGGTACTGACCCGGCGTATAGAAGCCATCTTCATTTGGTCCTACAGCCACTGCACCGAGCTCTCCAAGTACAGATTCTGCACTACCGATTGCAGCAGGCAATGAATCCTCATAGGTCAGTGTAATTTCCTGAGTCTCATTCGAGAATACAAGGGATAGTTGACTGCCTTCTACACACGAGTATCCTTCTATTGTGATATCAATTTTAAGTTCGTCATAACCATTTGGACCATAGAATACAGCGTATCCATTTGTTACTGTATACGTTCCATCTCCAATAGCGCCACCTTCAATCGGATTGCCTGCATTATCCTTAAACACAAGGCTTATACGATTTGAGGCTGTGATTTGGCTTTGATCAAGGGCATCTGCGGCATCCTTCAAAGTCTCATAAGCTGCTCCAAGCACATCTGCACTTGCAGTTCCTGCTTCATATGCATCTAGGATGCTCTGTGCAGTTTGAACAGCAGCTTTGGCCGCTTCAAGTGCGCCTTCTTCATATTGACCAAGCGCGTAGTACCCATTTTCATCTGGACCCGCTACACCATTTTCCCACTGATTATTCAACCGATCAACCAAATCACCAAACACTGGTGTCAGCACACGTTCAACTTCAGAGAAGTCACTGTACGCATAGCCTGTTTCAGTTGGAGGCACTTTAGCGCGAACCTTGAAGTAGTAGAAGAGCATATCTTCCCAGTCATCCAGCTCGAATGTCTGTTTAAGTGCCGATGTCTCCATATCCAGATTCACGAGACTGTCCGCACTTACACCGCCATAAATTTCGTAACTTTCAGCACCTGGATATTTGTTCCATGACAATTCAATTTGGTCGCCATTTAACGTACCTGTCAAACCAACAACAGCATCAAGTGCCTTGTAGGTTGGTCCATCCGCCTTGATACTATGTCCCAGGTCGAATCTCACCTTTGTTCCATCCGTTGCAACCTCGTAGAGCTCGGCTTTTGTCGGATCAGGAATACTTTCATTATCAACCGTTTGGTACCCCATAGAAGCACCTACAGGGAACTCCTGGTTTTCATAACGTATAACATAAGACTTGCCTGACTCATTAGAGAATCTGAACAAGGTCTGATCACCCTCTACTGGTGTATACGTAAAGTTGTCAGGCTGAGAATACAGCTTATGCACATAAGCGGCCACATCACTGTCGACACCGCTAACTTCATAGCGGACAAATATATTGAGCTCATCCTGGTTCAGCTGTGCATCGCTCAGAGTCAATGTGTTTCTGAAGCTGGATACGGAAATCACCTGATCATCATCTGACAGTTCATCATCATCAGAAAGGATGATTTCATAATTAGAAACACCAGATACCTTGTCCCATCCAATACTCAGTTGATCTCCTGACTGAAGAACTGTTACGTTTTCAACCGCTTCAACAACATCTGGTTTCCACTTGTCATTCAAATCACCAACCAGTGTTTGAACATCCATAAAATTCAGGGACTGGTTTAGAACATAAACTTCACCAATCATACCGTCAAATGCATCTCCGCCACCGGTGTTTGACGTATCATGAGCATTTTTGTCATTAGGATCTACTGCTTCAGTATTGAACCAGCCAAGACCAACTGTATTGGAATGCTCATACTGTTTGTCGATACTAGAAAGTGTTTGTGTCTCTTCGAGTTCAGCGGCCACACCATTCAGGTATGCTCTGAAAGTACCTTCCGAAGAGTCCTGTACCAGCACAGCAGAGTAAACTGTATCTGGTTGAACTGTAGAAAGTTTTACGACCTTATAGGCTTCTTGTGCGTCCCATTCGCGCTTATTGTAAGCCATTGCATAAAGCGTAGGCGCATCTTCATTATCTGCGTCCGGTGCAATGACAAAGTTGTAGCCTCGCCAAATGCCACCCTCTTCATAAACATATTGAACGCCATCTACACTGTCACCCGTTTTAAACACAGTGGCTACTGTCTTATTCAAGAAGCTCTCTGTACCGATTTCAGATGAAGAATCAATATTCATACCAAAGGAGATATCCTTAAAATCAACAGCCGGATGACCATTGATGCCATCTAGCACAAGCACCGGTGAAGAACCGCCCTGAGCTTCAGCTGTGTTGTCATAGCCTAGACTGTCATGCCACTGGTTTACACTTTGACCTTCTACCATGTTTGAATCCTCAACACCGTCTCCATCCAAATCACTCGCGTCCAGATGCAGTCCTGTGTTTTCTGGGTTCGTGTCATTGTCGCCAGGAACTATGACAATATCAATCGAATTCTCTTCAATGTCCCAGTTATGATTGTGATATCCATGGTACCAGTCATGCCATCCATACCAGCCATACCACGAGTTAAATGCATAAAAATCAAATGTGTCTACAAGGCGTTCGCCCGACTCCAGGTCTTCCACGTCAACGGACTTGCTGTCAAGAATATAGACAAAATCGCCATTGTAATTGATCAGAAGTGAACCGTACTCACCTGGAATGCGGATGCGCTCTGGACCTCTGTAAATCCACTGCCCCTCTACGGTTGCAAGTCGTGGATAATCCAGCGTCTCAACAGCATCTAGAATATTACCCGTTTCAATAGTGTCACCTTGCGCTGCCCCGTAAATGGTTCGAGAGCCAGAAACCGGCATATAATCGCTGTAAGTATTGGTTTGCAAATCATACTTGCCTACCGTGCTTCCATAGAGCAGATAGAGCTCATCATTTACCGAAGCTAAACCGTAAGTATTGTCAGGAATATTACCAAGCACTTTCGTTGTATTTCTGTCTATGTCGACCTCAACAAGAATACCGTGATTACTTGTATACGCCGCATAGTAGAGCTTGTCACCATGGAATACGATATCGCCAAGTGATGGGTATTCTAGATCCATCAGCTTGGTAATCTGTTTCCAGTGCTTATCAGACATGTTGTAGAACATGAGGTCCTCATCCTCTACAAAATATGCATTGCCCTGGTCATCCATTGTGAGTGCATTAATACCATCACTCCACCAATAATCCTTAATGTATTTTTCATATGTGTAGCTGTTTTCAAGCAGGTTTTTCCATAGGTTGCCGTCATACTTCACACCATACAGCACTGTAGAAGAATCATTGGCAATATCAGACCATGTCTGCGCATTGTCTGCCATGTACTGAACAGTCTTATCGACGACATCAACCGAATAGATTCTTCCATAAACATCAGATGTATAGAAATTGTTGATTTCCCCCACAACAACACGATACATATCATCATCCACGTCGTTGTCATCTGCTGTCGGATTGACATTGATACCAAAATCCATTTCATCGGATTTGTTTTTCTTTACTACGCGAATACGAATCGTTACAAGTTCGTTTTCAGCACTAAGTTTTGAAGCGTCATCGATATAAACCTTGCCTGTGTCAATATCTATTTTAAACGCATCATTGTAATTTCTTACAATATAATATTGAGGCTGGTGCTTTCCGTTATTTCCCTCTTCGCTGATTTCTGCGTCCAGGCCAACATATGCATCGTCGCCGTCTGCCTTGTACGCCACGTTCATTCTGCCGTCACTATCAGACAACGTAACTGTTCCCGCAAATGAAGCAGAGGGCAAAGCTGCAAAAATTAAAACAGCCGAAAGCAACAATGAAAGTATCTTTTTCATTATTGTTCTCCTCCAATCTTCTCGATTATTGAATCGACTTCGTCAGACTCAAACCCTTTAAATACAAATTTGTTCACAACACCATTCAGCATACCTACGAGAACATAAGTCTCATAACCGCCAAAATCCGTATAACCGTAGCGATATCCATCAATTGCATCATATTTTGTAAATTCTGATGTCTCTACGAAAATATCTGCTGCAGTTTGGATTAGTTCATCTTCCGCTGTGCCTTCCGACATGGAAATACGTACAGATTTGTTTGAATCCGCATAGTTGTGATAATAACGCGTCTGCTCCCACTCTTCATAGGTATGCATGTAAGCATTTTGCATATCCTCCGGCAGTTCTGCAGGCATTTCCGAATCGATTTCCAAAATAACCGACCGTGTTACCGAGTCCCACTGTACAACTGTCCCCATAGCCTCAGCAACAAACGCTAGTGGCACGAATGTTCTGCCTTCGAAAATTGTTGGCGAAGCATCCAATACTACAGGAAGCGTACCAATTTTCGCAGACGTGTTGTCAATCTGGAGCCAAATCACATCCCCATTTGGCGTCGATGCAGAAATTGATTTCTCAGCACCATTCCAGGATACCTCTACTCCGAACAGGTCAAATGTCCTTTTCAAGGGCATCATGGTTCTACCATTCACGATAACAGCTGGCATATCAATGCCCACTTCATCATCATATGAAGATACGGTTTCCCCATCTACTATGATCTGTATTGGATTCTCTGCCAATTCTCTATATGTATCAGAAAATCCAAGGCCTGTGTTGACTGCTAAAACTACCCCCATAAGCAGCACCACAATAATTCTTCTCATAGCTTTCACACCTACCTTTCAAATTTATCTATACATGACTATTTTACCATAAAAACACCGACTTTAACCGTTCATGTTGGCAAATAACCAAAATTCAACATAAATATTTTAAAATTCATTAACATTTCACCGTGTTACTTCACACATTGAAATCTTCATAAAATCTAAGTTAAAAATCTTAGGAATAAGCACTTTACTTATTTTCGCTTTTCGTAGTAGATTTCACTTCCTACAAAACCGCTTGACTTTTTCAGTGTACCTTGTTCAACTTTCTTCCTTATATATCCTCATACTTTGGTCTTGTTTTTGTCATGTATACATCTTTGTAAGAGTTACATATGCAATTATAGCATTATTTCAGTTTTACCGATATGCATCTAAAGACACAAATAGTCTCTTGAAATCACCTTTGTAGGCTTCATCCAGCAAGGCTAGATTTCGGAGTTTTCCGCAGTCCAAGAACATTCTTCCTGCACAGGGCAATCTTCAATCGCCTATGTCGCTTAACGCGCCATATACGCAAGAAAGACCAATCCGTTATTTTTGTGCGAGCACAAATAACACTCAGACGCTCTTCCTAGCAAAACCTGTTTTCGAAATGCACAGGGCAATCTTCGATCGCCCATGTCGCTTAACGCGCCATATACGCAGAAAAGGTCAATGTGTTATTTTTGTGCGAGCACAAATAACACATTGACCTTTTCTGCGTGCATTTCTTTGTTTTTAACGCAAAAAAAGCAATGGATACCCATTGCTTTCACGCCAAATTATAATTATTTAACTGAAATTACTTCTTGGCCCTTGTATTGGCCGCAAGATGGGCAAACACGATGTGGAACCGTTGGCTCATGGCACTGCGGGCATTCGATAACGTTTACAGCTGTCATTTTGATGTTAGCCGCTCTTCTCTTATCTCTTCTTGCTTTAGAAGTTTTACGCTTAGGTACTGCCATTTTCTACACCTCCTTAACTAACGAAAGAAGTCTTTGAGACTTTCAAGTCTCGGATCAATCTTCTCATTATCACAATCGCAAGGGTCGGTGTTGAGATCAGCTCCACACACCGGACATAATCCTTGACATTCTGGGTCACACAGAATTTGCATTGGCATATTCAAAAGAAGATCTTCCTTTACAATGACTAGCAAATCCAGTTCATGATCTATAAGTATCTGCATGTCCCCTTGATCATCTTCTTGATAATTCTCTTCAAGAATATCCCGGGTAATACGTCCTTCGATCGTCTTTGTGACATCTTTCAAGCATCGATCACAACTGAACTTTACGTCTACGCTGTAAACTGCATCTACAAGAATTTCATCCTCAACTCTGTAGACACGGCCTTTCACGCTAACTGGTCCAGCATGCTCAATACCGTGATCAGTAATGATTTCAAAATCCAATGCCATTTCAACATCGACCGGAATCGAAACCGTTTTACCGTTCATTACTTCTGAAACGTTGATTCGCAAGAGTATTCACCTCTTTACTGCAACACGAATATTATAAAAGTCAGCACAATGTTTGTCAAGTAATATTACTTGATATATCTTAAATTATTTTTCGAAGATATGCAAGTAAAACAGGAAAAGATTTATAAAATATTACTTTAGACTGCTGTTTTGTGCCAAATAGTCCCTCATGTTTGCGCAAAACACGACTCAACCCTTTGCGAATTTCTTACATGAAATCGTCTGAAAACTCAGCATTTGCACCGAAGACAGACATTCTACAAAGTATCAGATCAGTCCTGTTTTGCACGTAGGCAGATTACAGGTGCCTAAGTCTTATTTTATAAAACAATGTACTATATTTTTGTAACATTATTTTACTTTTTGCTTCTTGATAAATTTAAAAAATGCTCAAAATAATCTTTGACACTTCACGTGGCCTTATGCGCAGAAATGCATATTTCCGGCTTAAACATAAAAAACTGGAGGGCTTGCACCCTCCAGTCTTATAATTGTCCTATTTTACTAGTTCAACTGTATCGCGTGCGATCATTAGCTCTTCATTTGTAGGAATTACCATAATCTTAACTTTTGAAGCATCTGCTTCTACGAAAGTTTCTTTACCGCGAACCTTGTTCTTTTCAGTGTCAAGCTCAAGACCCATGAATCCAAGACCGTTACAGATTGTTTCTCTGTTGTCGATTGAGTTTTCGCCAAGACCAGCTGTAAAGATAACGCCGTCAACACCGCCCATAACAGCAGCGTAAGCAGCAATGTAACGCTTAACGCGACCATCGAATACTTTAAGAGCAAGTGCAGCTCGCTCATTGCCTTCTGCAGCAGCATCTTCAATATCACGGAAGTCTGAAGAAACGCCAGAAATACCAAATACGCCTGATTGCTTGTTCATCAGTGTATCAACTTCTTCGATTGACAGACCTTCTTTTTCCATTACGTACTTAATGATTGCAGGGTCGATATCGCCACAACGTGTACCCATTACAAGACCTTCAAGTGGCGTAAAGCCCATAGAAGTTGCAACAGACTTGCCGCCGTCGATAGCTGCAACTGAAGCACCGTTGCCAAGGTGGCAAGAGATCAGCTTAAGTTCTTCGATTGGCTTACCCATCATAGCAGCAGCTCTCATAGATACGTATCTATGGCTAGTACCGTGGAAACCGTAACGACGAACTGCATGCTTTTCATATAGCTCGTATGGCAGTGGGTAGATGTATGATTCTGCAGGCATAGTTTGGTGGAAAGCTGTATCAAATACGCCTACCATCGGTACGTCAAGCAGTGCTTGCATAGCTTCGATACCCATGATGTTTGCTGGGTTGTGAAGTGGTGCAAGATCGATACACTCTTTAAGAGCGTTCATTACTGCATCAGTGATCAGGACAGAACCTGAGAATTTTTCACCTGCATGAACAACACGGTGACCAACAGCATTAATTTCGTTAATGTCTTTGATTGCACCGTAATTTTCGTCTGTAAGTGCTTTAAGTACTTGTGTCAGTGCTTCTTTGTGATCGTTCATAGGAACTTCGATAACTTCCTTATCGCGACCAGGAACCTCGTGCTTAACACGAGCACCTTCGATGCCGATTCTCTCAACTAGACCGATAGCCATTACCGACTCATCAGTCATATCTAGAAGCTGATACTTCAGAGATGACGAACCACAGTTAATTACCAATACCTTCATGTAAATGGACCTCCTTGGCTTGTATATATTATTATGTATACAAAAATATAATTATACAGAAAAACCGGATACCTTTCACATGTAGTCCTGGCAAGACTTCATGCAAAGTACTAGCACCCTTTTTTCCCACACATAAATAATTATAATTCATCTATGAATAATTTCAATACCCATTCTGAAAATGAGTGCCTTTGAAGCCCCGTAGCCATCGATTGACAGAGCCGCTTTCCACTTGGTATATTTGACATAGCCCTTACAGGGTCAATATTTGACCCATTCATTCAATAAAAAGTGAATCCATCAACTTTTTTGCCGATTCGGCAAATACTTTGGGGAATTACCCAGCCGAATGGCATAATTTGCTAATATATTCAACAAGCACACGACAAGGAGCCTTTTATGAGAATTGCCGGACTCATTACCGAATACAATCCATTTCACAATGGACATGCCTATCACCTTGAACAGGTCAAGAAACATTTAGGCTTTGATGGCGTTGTCGTGATCATGAGCGGAAATTTTATTCAGCGCGGCACCCCTGCCCTTCTGGACAAGTGGACGCGCACCGACATGGCACTTCGCGGCGGCGCGGATCTGGTTATCGAATTGCCTGCTGTATACGCCTCTGCCAGCGCTGAAATATTTGCACTTGGGGCTGTACGCATATTGAACGGTTTAAACTGTGTCGAACAAATCATTTTCGGATCAGAATCCGGTGATATATCAGAGCTGAAAGAAACAGCACTGTTGCTGCACAAAGAAAGTCCAGCCTATAAAGACGCTCTCAAGCTGGAACTTTCTGCCGGACACGCATTTCCAGTCGCACGCGCCCGCGCAATTGCTTCTCATTTTGGAAAAAGTGAAAGTCCGAGTCTTCCAAATGACATTTTGGGCATGGAGTACATAAAAGCAGGACTTCGCATGAACAGTCCCCTGAAGTTTGATACCATCAAACGAATTTCAAGCAACTATCACGACACCGATATAGATACGGCTTTCAGCAGCGCCACAGCTGTCCGTAAGGCCTTTTTCGAGGGTCGACAAGACGAAGCAAGACTTGCTGTTCCCAAGTCCACATATGAGCTCCTCATAAGGAACTCGGCGAATATCGTTTCTCCTGAAGCGCTTTATCCCTTCATCATGTATAAGCTTCGGACCGAGTCACACGCCTCACTATCCCGCATTCAGGATATGAACGAGGGACTGGAGCACCGCATCAAGGATGCCGCAGACAGGGCCCAGTCCTACGAAGACCTTGTTGACCTAATTAAAACCAAACGATATGTAAGAACACGCATCCAGCGCGTTTTACTCAATACATTATTGGGTGTGGAGACCGATTTTGTAAACCAGGCAGTGCAATCCGAGCACGCCGCCTATGCACGTGTTCTGGGCTTCAATGACACTGGACGAAAAATAATGAAGCAGATGCGAAAAAGTGCGGAAATTCCGATCATCACAAATGTAAACAAGCATGTTCCAACCCAGGAAATCGCCCTCGACATGCTCTCCCTCGATATGCGCGCAACCGACATCTATACCCTCTTAAACGGAACTGGGACTGGTGCGCAAGACAGGCTTATGCGTCCGGTTCACCACAAAAACGACAGAATATGACCGCCTACACCACATTTTCAACTAGAACACAAAAATCCGGTGCAAATTGACTTTGCACCGGATTCTTAGTTTTAATAATCATCATTCTTATACTGGCTCATTTCACTGATATTCGTATCAATTGTATTGAGTATTCCAGCCAGATTTCTCTTTGCTTTGACAAGCAACTCTTCCGTATACTCATAAGCATTCTGCTTAAGCTCGTAGGCCTGTTGCTCTGCTTCCTCTACGATTTCTCTTGCTTTTTCTGTAGCCAATCTTACTATCTCGTGCTCTTCTACACGATGTCTCAGATGATCTTCAACTTCGCTGAGCATTCTGGATTCTTCATTTTTAGCACTTTCAATAATACGCATTTCCTCTTGCTGTGCATTTGCCATAATTGCGTCGGCTGTATTTTGAGCATCATCAATAATTTGATTCTTCTGTGACTTAATCCACTTCACATGCTGATATTCTTCTGGAAGAAGAATATTGATTTCGCGTATGATTTCCTGAATTTCTTCCCGGTCCAGCATAACTTTGCCCGTCAGCGGTATCGCCGACAAATTATCAATCTTATCCTCAAATTCTTCAAGCAAATCAAGAACTTTCAAGTCTAAATCAAATTGACTTATACTCATTTAATGCCACCTCCGCTTTTTTTCATTTTCATGGCATCCTCTACAACCTGCGGTACCAACTCACTGATTGGTCCACCCAATTTAAAGATTTCCTTTACGATACTTGAACTCAAATACGAATAATCCGTTGCAGTCATTAAAAATGCAGTTTCAGCATTTGGGTTAAGCTTTCTGTTCATTCCAGCCATTTGCAGCTCCATTTCAAAATCTGAAATGGCACGAAGTCCCTTTACAATAACATCTACGTTGTTCTTCTCGACATACTCAACCAGAAGGCCCTGAAAGCTGTCAACCGTCACATTGTCAAGATGAGCTACCGCTTTTTTCAGAATCTCGACCTTCTCCTCCACATTGAACATGGGCGTCTTGCTGGTATTGTTCGAAGCGACAACAATGACCTTGTCAAAGAGCTTGGCGCTTCGCTCGATAATATCCAAATGTCCATTGGTTACGGGATCAAAGCTTCCCGGATATACGGCCGTTTTCATTCTGTCGTCCTCCTGTATATGCTTATGGCTGTATTGCCATATTTCTTATATTTACCTAATTTAAATGCACCTATAACATCCGGATAGGAAGTTTGTGCCTTATGTTCTACAATTATCATACCAGAGTCATCTACAAGACCCAATGCATCTAAGGACTCAATTGTGGGCATTACAAAGCCCTTATCGTATGGAGGGTCCATAAATACAACGTGAAACGGCGCCTCTTTCGCCATTGCCGACAGGGCTCGATCCACCTGACTGACCACAAGCTTTACCTGCGATGCCAAATTTGTCTTTTCAATATTTTTGCGAATGACTGCAGCACACTTATTATGCGCTTCGACGAGAACAACCTCCGTTGCACCTCTGCTGGCCGCTTCCAGCCCCAGTGCTCCAGAACCTGAAAAGAGGTCCAGAACCCGTTCGTCCACGATTTCAAATTGTATGAGATTGAATATATTTTCCTTAACACGGTCCGTTGTAGGACGTGTATTGTCCCCTTCTATGGTATCCAGTTTCGTACCTCGGGCTTTTCCTGAAATAACGCGCATGGCACTTGCTCCCTTCTTGCTCTATTTTAACAGAATTATCCACTCTGTAAAACTCATTTCTTGTCTGAACCACCTTAAAACACTAGATTGAAAAATCTTTAAACAGCTTTTGCGTAACTGATTTTACAATTTTATCAACACCAGCGTCCTGACCGCTCGCATACGCCCGCATGACGTTTATGGCTGCCGACTGTGCCGCTTCAAGTATGGTTCCGTGTGCCGACAAATTTGCAAGCTTGAGCTCCGGAATGCCATGCTGTCTGATTCCCAGTAGCTCCCCCGGTCCTCTAAGCTCAAGGTCCTTGTCTGCTATTTCAAAACCGTCGTTTGTAGAAACCAGCGTCTTGATCCGCTCTTTGGCTATCTTCCCAGGCTTTTCAGAGGTCAGAAAACAATAGGACTGCCACTCGCCTCTGCCCACTCGCCCCCGCAGCTGATGCAGCTGACTCAGACCAAATCGTTCAGTGTTTTGAATAACCATGATAGATGCGTTCGGCACGTTTATACCTACCTCGATTACTGTTGTTGAAACAAGTATATCCATATTTCCCGACGCAAAATCGCGCATGACCTGATCTTTTTCTTTTGGATTAAGCCGTCCATGCACAAGGCCAACTCGCAAATGCGGATAGACTTGCGTCGAAAGTCTTTCAAACAGACTTTCTGCCGATTCAATATCCAGAACCTCTGAGTCTTCAACCAGAGGACACACAAAGTAAGCCTGTCTGCCCTGCTTGATTTCTCCATCTATGAACCCATACATATCCGCTTGCTTCTTTAGGGTAATGTAGTGGGTCTTTATTGGCTTTCTGCCTGCCGGAAGCTCATCTATGACCGATACCTCAACGTCTCCGTAAAGAATTAGGGACAGGGTTCGCGGAATCGGTGTTGCCGACATAATCAGCACATCGGGAGACTGCCCCTTTTCAGCAAGCATATTCCGCTGACGCACACCAAAACGATGCTGCTCGTCTGTTACGACCAGTCCAAGCTTTTTAAAGCTTACATCCTTTTGTATAAGAGCATGGGTTCCAACTGCAATTTGAATGTCACCATTCTCAAGACTGTCAAGGGTGGCTTTCTTGTCCTTGCTTTTACCTTTGAGAAGCCCAACGCACACACCCAGGGGTTCAAATATTTCTGTCAGAGAATCGAAATGCTGCTCGGCGAGAATTTCCGTAGGCGCCATCATGACACCCTGATATCCATTCAATACGCTCAAATAAAGAGACAGTGCCGCAATGACTGTTTTGCCGCTGCCAACATCCCCCTGTACAAGACGGTTCATGATTGAAGGCGAAGTCATGTCACCGCACACCTGCCGCCATGTTTTCTCCTGTGCCTTTGTCAGACTGAAGGGCAAAGCATTTAACAAGTCTGACACACCGCTATGATCATGCATCTGAATACCAGATTCACTCCCAAACTCTTTCTTTAAATAAATCAGTCCAATCTGTAGATTGAAGAGTTCCTCAAAGATGAGTCTTCTGCGCGCGAGCTCGAGTTTATCCTCATTATCAGGCAGATGGATCTGGGTCAAGGCTTCTTTTATACCCATCAGATTATGCTGGTTCAGCACGAGCTCCGGAAGACTTTCTTCCACGGCCTCAAGAGCCAGCGGCAGGGCTTGTCTTACCAGTCCCTGCAAATCCTTTTGACTCAAGCCTTCCGTAAGGGAATAGACTGGTGTAATACGCATGAACTCTTTGCCGTCCACACTTCCCTGTATTCCATATTCAGGGTGAATAAAAGTCACTTTACCATTTTGTCGCTTTGCACTTCCGAAAACCAAAAGGCGCATGCCCGTTTGAAAAACACCTTTCAGGTAAGCTGCATTGAAGAAGACCAACTCTCCCTTTTGGAGCTCATCTTGAACAGAGACCTTGAGCATGGCCTTATTTCTTCCATAGGACCTATTCTGAAAGGCTGAGACTACCGAACAGATGAAAGTGCCCGTCAATTCAGTTTCAACATCTGCAAAGCTATGTATTTTTCTTTTATCTATATAGGAGCGCGGATAGTAGGTCAAGACATCTGACAAAGTTTCAATTCCGACGTTCGCCAGTTTTACAGCCTTTTTTGGACCGATACCCTTTAGCATCTGAACTGGGGTCTTCAACATTTCATCACCTCAAACAACATATTACAGACAGGTTATGACGAATAAGAAAAGCTCGCAGCATAAGCCGCGAGCCGAATCAAACTATTCTATCGAGCAGATGTAGTAATAGAGTGGCTGTCCACCACTGTAAACCTCTACTTCCAAATCTTCGTACTTTTCTTCAAGCTCTTCAGCTAGGGCTTCAGCTTGTTCTTTTTTAACATCTTCACCATAGTAGATTGTCATGATTTCAGAATCTTCATCAATGATTTCATCAAGTGAAGACAATGTAACCTCATGCAGATCCTGACCCACTGCAAAGATCTCGCCCTCTGAAACGACAAGAATATCATCTTTCTTAATTTCCTTATCGTCGAAAAGCGTATCGCGTACAGAATACGTAATTTGAACTGTTTTGACAGCCGAAACCGCATTCATCATTTCATTGTAATTATCTTCCGCATCAGCAGAAGGATCAAAGCTGAGCATTGAAGAAATCCCCTGTGGAATGGACTTGCACGGAATAACATAAACAGGTCTGTCCACAATTTGCTGCGCCTGTTGGGCAGCCAGGATGATATTACTGTTATTCGGCAGTATGAACACTGCGTCGCCCTGCACCGAATTGATAGCTTTCACGATATCCTCCGTACTCGGATTCATCGTTTGTCCGCCCTCAATAACATAATCTACGCCAAGGTCTCTGAATATCTCAGCAATACCGCCACCCATCGCTACGGAAATGAATCCGTACGGCTTTGGTTCGCCAGATTGATCAGCTGTCCCTGCAGTATCTTCTGTTTGCAGAATTGTCGAATGCTGTTCCTTCATGTTCTCAATTTTAATATTGAGAAGTTCACCGAACTCAAGTGCGCTTTCAAGTGCAACACCTGGACTGTTGGTATGGATGTGAATTTTGATCAGATCATCATCCTCTACAAACACCATGCTGTCACCCAGAGACTCAATTTTTTCTTTGAGTGGCATGTTATCCGGCTTACCGCCTCTAACTATAAATTCAGTACAATAGCTGAACTTGATGTCATCTGTGTTGAACTCTGCCTGTGCGGAGCCTGTCGATTTCGCTGCCATATGTGCCTCAAGTTCGTGGTCAGCTGCCTCTTTGCCTGTCACCGCATTGTAGAATCCGTCCAGAATGCACACAAGACCCTTGCCGCCTGCGTCGACAACGCCTACCTGCTTAAGCACCTTCAAATACTCAGGTGTCTTATCCAGTGTGTCATTTGCTGTTTTGATCAGCACCTTGAGCAAATCATGGATTGGTGCCTCTTCTTCTGTGTACTCCATTGCCTTATCCGCTGTTTTCCTAATAACGGTGAGTATTGTGCCCTCAACAGGCTTCATAACTGCTTTATATGCCGTATCTGAGGCTTCCTTGAAGGCTAGGGCCAAATCAATTGACGAAAGCTTTTCCTTGCCTTCGCACCCCTTTGCAAACCCTCTGAAGATTTGAGACAGAATTACACCTGAATTGCCTCGTGCACCCATCAGAGATCCTTTTGAAACTGCTTTTGCAGCCTTGTCTGCTGATGCATGCTCATCTTTGAGAATTTCCGCAAGCGCGGCATTCATTGTAAGAGACATATTTGTCCCCGTGTCACCGTCTGGCACTGGAAAGACATTTAAAGAGTCTACCAGTCCCTTATTGGAATTCAGCTCAAAAGTCCCCTGCTTAAACATGCGTGTCAGCAGAGCACCATCAATATACATGATATCCAACTCTTTTTCCTCCTTGTTAAGACTGAACGCGAACGCCTTCAATGTGAAGATTGACGTTCAGGACTTTCAGACCAGTTTGGTTTTCTACATTATATTTAACCTTTTCGATGATGTTTTCTGCAACGACGGATATTTTTGTACCAAACTGAATAATAACATAGAGGTCAATAGCGATACCTTCTTCTTCCATCTGGATCGAAACGCCCTTGCTAAGGTTTTCTCTCTTTAGTAGATTTACAATCCCATTTGTTGTGGATCTTGATGCCATACCGACCAGACCATAGCATTCAATTGCCGAAGCGCCGGCTATTGTTGCTACAACGTCTGAATTTAAGTCGATAGTGCCGATTTCATTTTCTACACGAATAGTCATAATGACCCTCCTTCGTAATTTAAAGACACTACTATCATTTTACACTTTATGGGCAATAATCTCAACAATAATCGTTCAAAAACTGTTTATAGGAGCCTATCAAGGAAAAAACCTTGACACTTTATGCGTTTTTTTTGAAATAAACCTTGTATCTTTTGCAGTTACCTATTATACTATCTTTTGTGGGTAAACACCCGCTGCTAATTTTAACTTGAACAACAGAGGCTTCTCTGGTATTATATATATGCTTATGTTGTTTAAACGCTCGAAGGAGGTGCAAGATAAATGGCTAAGGTATGTGAAGTTTGTGGAAAAGGCAAAATGTCTGGTAACAACGTATCACACGCAATGAATCATACAAGAAGAACTTGGACGCCAAACCTCAGAAGAGTTAAGGCTGTCGTTAACGGTTCTCCTAAGAGAATCCGAGTTTGCTCTCGTTGCCTACGTTCAGGTAAAGTTCAAAGAGCTATCTAGTTCGGATGAGTCTACGGAGTCCAGTAGACTCTTGATTTTTTGGCATGATCATGCTAAAAAACCCACCAGCGGTCTTCCGCTAGGTGGGTTTTCGCGTTTATGCAAAACAAATCAACTCAGACTTAACTCAGTTGCAAAGCATTAGAACAAGGAGCTGTCACGAATGACTTTCTAACGAAAGTCATTCTGTGACACTCTTTTTTTTGAGAGAATACTATTGTTTTTGAAATATAGAGTGAGAAAACACCGCATGGGTAATTATGGATACACAGATTGTTCCATGACAAAACGAGTCTGCAAACGCCCTAGTCCATCGACTTAAAGACAAGCAGCATACCGCTTCTCAGCTCTATTTTCGCCTTCTGCCTAGCGAAAACGTTGCTCACCCCAGTGGAACTCCCCAGAGTCAGCGTCGCATCTACAAGCGGATATTCGAAGCCGTGCAAATAGATGCCTTCAACCTTATCGGATATGGGAACAAGGGACATGAGCCTTCCAACTTCTCCCTCGATGTCATAATCCGAATTGATCAGTCGAATCTCATTTTTCTCATCAAGCATACAAGCGTCAATACCGGCATCCAAAAAACGTTTAAGAAGCAGTACCGTTGCAAATGTATGGTCCATTCGCGACCCAATACAGCCGACAATGGTCACGTGCTTGGGCTTTTGCTCTATGGCAAATTCGACAGCCAGTTCAGAGTCGGTATAGTCCTTACGGGGTGGAAACTTCACCACCTCCATATCTGGATACGCTTCAGTAAAGGCTCTGTAGCCTGAAATGGAATCAAAATCACCCAGCAGAATATCCGGCTTAACCTCCAGCGGCGCAACATGCCTGCTCCCGCCATCTACTGCGATGACAAAATCTACAGAGTCCAGCACAGTGCTGTAAAAGGCATAGTCGTCAATATTTCCGTTAATGACTATGAGTAGATGATTCATGATCAGCTTACCCTATCGCCTCTCTGAAGTCAGCTACAGCCTTATGAACATCTGGTTGAGCAAAAATAGCAGAGCCCGCTACAATGACATTTGCGCCAGCATCAACGACTGTTCTGACATTCGTAGCCTTAATACCGCCATCAACCTGAATGTCAATTTCAAGACCTTTATCATCAATCATTTTCTTGAGTCTCTTGATTTTATCCACACTTGCTTCAATGAAGCTTTGTCCGCCAAATCCTGGATTCACCGACATGATCAGCACCATATCAAGCTCTGGTAAAATTTCTTCAATTGTCGACAGAGATGTTGCGGGATTCAACGACACACCCGCCTTAACACCGTGGCTCTTGATGTTCTGGATCGTTCTGTGCAGGTGTCTGCAGGCTTCCTCATGCACAACAATGATGTCGGCTCCAGCATCTACAAATGATTCAATATACTGATCCGGATTTTCAATCATCAGATGCACATCCATCACAAGGTCAGTTTTGCCCTTAAGTGATTTCATGACAATCGGTCCGAATGAAATGTTAGGCACAAAGTGACCGTCCATAATATCTATATGCAGGTATTCCACGCCCGCTTCTTCAACCTTTTTCACATCTTCAAGCAGCTTAGAAAAATCTGCCGAAAGTATCGATGGTGCCAATTTTACCATGAGTTTTGCCTCCTACTGTCAATCAAGCTGTTATAAAAATATACATAAGATTCATATCTCTTTTTATGAATATGACCGGATTCAATTGCAGCCTTTACGGCACAATCCGGCTCATTGATATGCATGCAGTCGTTAAATCTGCAGTACCCCTGATATTCCCTGAACTCCTGGAAGAGATCTGCCAGTTCCTCCATAGCGACAAAATCAAGGTCCAGAGAAGTAAAGCCCGGCGTGTCCACAACCCATCCGCCGAAGTTGAGCTCAATAAGCTCCGTATGACGTGTGGTATGCTTGCCGCGCTTGATTTTCTCACTGACTTCTCCAGTCTTGAGCTGAAGACCCGGTTGAACCACATTGAGCATGGATGACTTTCCGACCCCGGAAGGACCTGCAAATACTGTAATCTTGTCTTTAAGCAAGTCACGTACCCTTTCAATGCCTTCACCCGTTTTCGTACTTGTCATGATGACATTATAACCAGCAAGTTCATAAATATCCTTATATTTTTCAAAGACCGAATCGCCTTCCATAAGATCAGCCTTGTTAAAGCATATTGTCAGGTCGAGTCCTGCATATTCGCCAAGGAGCAGAATTTTGTCGAGCAGGTTTAAATGCGGGTCAGGACTTTTGAGCGCGAAAACAATGATTGCCTGGTCGACATTGGCAACCGCTGGTCTGAAAAGCTCCACTGTCCGTTCCTCAATTTCTTCAACCCATCCCTCTTTGGGCTCTTCTGAAAGAATACTGATTTTGACCTTGTCACCGACAAGCGGTGTCACCTTATTCTTTTTGAAAATGCCCCGCGCCTTACATTCGTATACGCCATCATCTGTCTTCACATAATAAAAACTCGATATACCTTTTATGATAATCCCTTCGACCATAGGATTCCCCTTCCGTATCAACTGATTTGTCTCGTTCCAATGAAATGCACATCATATGCCTTTTTACAGATAAATCATACCATGTTTATCGCAGTCAGACCATATGATGTGCAAAGTCGTTCAATTATTTAATTAAAGCTTACCTTCATGGTTTTTACCTGAAGAGAGCCAAAATAGAAATTCACTGTTGCTTCACCAGTGCCGCTTACAACAACACGGACGTCCCCTTCAGACTTGTCATGCTCTTTTTCGTAAACGGTCGTCGTAACACCGTTTTGAATCATTTCAACGCGTACAACCTCTTTTTGAGATGCAAAGTTCAGCGGAATGATATAGGTCTTTTCAACAAGGTCAGAGTCAACGGGAACTTCCGTCTCCGCTCCACCATCGCCAGTCGTATCGCCATCAGTCCCCTCGACAGCTTCTCCATTTTCACTGCCCTTGCTGATTACCACGCTGACACTGGTTTTCTCCTCAACCTCAGTTCCAGAGCTGATGCTCTGAATCATGACAACATCTTTCTCATAAGTATCCGAGAAATTGTATGTCACGTTGCCCAGTGTAAGACTCACACTGGAAAGCGCCGATTTGACCTGCGCCAGTGATTTGCCCAGCAGATTCGGCACAAGAACTGTTTCTATCGGTTTACCTTGGCTGACCACCAGATTTACATTTTCACCTTTTTTGGCATCAGAGCCTGCAGACGGTGTCTGTCTGACAACCAGGCCACTTGGCAAGTCGCTGTACTCGTAATTGATTTCTCCGACATTCAGCGACTTATTGTCCAAAATCAGCTTGGCTTCTGAAACATCCTTCTGCATGAGGTTCGGAACCTTGACAAGCTCAGGTCCATTCGACACGATTACATCGACTGTGAACCCTTCTTTCAGCTCCTCACCAGCAGCTTGCGATTGCCTTACGATATGATTTTTTTCTATATTACTGTCAAACACATAGTCCTTGACATTGATATTCAGACTGAGGCCGTGGAGGGTTTCCACTGCGTCTGTATAGGTTACGCCTTCAAGCTCCGGCATGACGACTACCTTGGGCTTCATACGATCCATAATCGATGTAAGGGTAAATGCACCAATGAGCAGTACCGCCGCTATAAGTGCCGCTATGACTGCGAGTGCGACGCCTACCTTACTCTTTTTTTCCTTGGGCTTTTCGTCAAACTCCATGCCTTTGACATTTGGAATAATCATTGTTGGCGAGTCTTCTGCATGCACATAAAAAGGTACATTCAGATCCGGATTCTTAGACAGCTTATCCAAATCATCAATGAGGTCCCGAGCAGTCTGGTATCTGTTTGCAGGTTCCTTCTGAATCGCTTTAAGAATGACACTTTCAAGACCCTTTCCAATTTCAGGGTTCACCTGACTTGGATTGACCACTTTTTCCTTAATATGCTTCATAGCTACCGACACAGGCACATCACCATCAAACGGCAGCTTCTTTGTCGCCAGCTCATACAGCAGAATACCCAGAGAATATATATCAGATTTCTCATCTACAAATCCGCCCCGCGCCTGCTCTGGAGAAGAATAGTGAACCGAACCGATAGCTTCCTTCGGTGTCACAATCGTCGAGGAGGTAACCGCTCTCGCTATGCCAAAGTCAGCGACCTTTACAATGCCATCCTCATTGATGAGAATGTTATGGGGTTTTATGTCCCTATGGATAATCCTATTGGCATGGGCATGTTCCAGGCCCAAAGCGATTTGCTTTGCAATCTCTATGATTTCATCGTTTGGAATGTATCCGTCATGTCCCTTGATATACTTCTTTAGAGTCACTCCACGTACGAGTTCCATTACGATATAACGTACTTCTCCATCCTTGCCGACATCGTATATGTTGACAATGTTTGGATTGGAAAGGCTGGCAGCCGCCTGCGATTCCTTTTCGAACTTCTGAACAAACTCATCATCAGAGACAAGTTCTGGCTTTAAAACCTTCACTGCGACAAATCTATTTAATAGAAGGCACTTGGCTTTATAAACATTTGCCATGCCGCCTTCTCCGATTTTCTCGATGATCTGATAGCGATTCCCAAGAATCTTCCCTATCATTTGGCTCATCTACAACAACTCCTTCATTAAAAATTACAATCAACAGCTACAACTGTTATATTGTCCTGACCGCCTGCTTCATTAGCCTTATCGACAAGTGCACCGCATATGGTTTCCAGTGTTTCACCAGCCAACATTATATCAGTTATCTGGTTTTCATCAAGATGCGTTGTAAGTCCGTCGGTACAAAGAAGCACAACACCGCCATCAGAAATACGGTGAAGCAAATCAATTTCAACCGTCAGTGCTGTTCCTACCGCATTTGTCAGGATATTCTTCTGAGGATGCACACGTGCCTGCTCTTCTGTAATCGTACCAGCACGCAGGAGCTGACCTACCAGTGAATGATCGTCAGTAATCTGTTCAAGCTTGCCGTCCTTGAGAATATAAGCACGACTGTCACCGACATGTGCAAAATAAAGGGTATCCCTGTCTATGTAAAGCATTGTCAGCGTCGTACCCATGCCCTCAAGCGCTTCCTCTTCCCTCGAAAGGGTATAGACCTTTGCATTTGCATGCCGAATGGAGTTCATTAGCATTTCGTCGATCTGTGCGCTGTCATCCGCACGTTCAAACTCCTGCTGAACGAAATCCCTGACTGCTTCCACTGCAACCTGACTCGCTACTTCTCCCGCCTTATGACCACCCATACCATCAGCAACTATAAATAATTTGGGCGACATATCCGAAACAAAATAGGCGTCTTCATTATTCCCTCTTACTTTGCCTTTATGCGTTTTTGCATACGCATCCATACAATCACTCCAAGCTGTCTAATTTGCCACTCTTCTCATTTTGCATATAAAGAACCCATCGGTTCCATGGACATTGGGATATAGGGTGAGATACTTGGTCTCACTCGCCTTCCATGACTCCGGTATGATTCGACTGTCAATTGCCTCTATTTCATATTCAGGATGTCTGCTTAAAAATCCTTCAATTTGGATTTCATTTTCTTCAGGTTCTATGGTACAGGTGCTGTAAACCAGACAACCGCCCTCTTTGACGTAATCTGCCGCCACATCCAGCATATCTGCTTGAATGTCTGAAAGCTCAACCACGTCTTCAGCAACCTTGTTGAATTTGATTTCTGGCTTTCTTCTGATAATGCCCAGACCGGAACACGGCGCATCGAGGAGTACCACATCCGCCTTGCCGACCAGTGCGTCGTCTCTTTCAAGGGCATCGCTCAGTTTTGGCTTAACGGACTCGAGACCAAGACGGTCCGCATTTTCAGTGATCTTGCTGATTTTATGATCATAGATATCCCAGCTGTAGACCTTGCCCTCATCATTCATCAGTGCTGCCATATGGGTTGACTTGCCACCCGGTGCCGCGCACATGTCAATGACCACCTGCCCAGGCTTTGGACTTGCAATATAGCTGACTGCCTGTGCGGCAATGTCCTGAATGATGATTTCTCCAGACAGAAATGCTTGTGACTCCGCTAAGGACCCTGCATTTTCAGTTCCTACGCGTATGGCATCCGGCAGCTCGCCTGCCTCAACGAGAAAGCCTTCAAACTCAAGTTCATGAAGCACTGCTTCCCGGTTGGTCTTCATCGTATTGACCCTGCAGTATAAATCAGGAGTCTGGTTGTTGCTTTTAAGAAGCTCTTCTGCAAATGTCGCGCCGTAACGCGTCACCCAACGCTCCACAATCCAGTTCGGATGCGAATACACAACCGATAAATAATTTAGCAGATCCTTTTCCTTGCTCGGAAGCTTATAGGCTTTTTCCTTACGTACAAATGTCCGCAGCACACCATTCACAAATCCGCTGTATCTGCCCTGATAGCTTTTCGCAAGCTTGACAGCTTCATTAACCGCCGCGGAGTCCGGTATGTTATCCATGAAAACAATCTGATAAATTCCCATTCTAAGTATGTTTCGAATGGCTGAATCGAGCTTGTTGATTCTGAAATTGATATACTGTCGGATAATATGATCCAACAGATTCTTATTCTCAAGAACGCCATACATCAATCGCGTTGCCAGTCTTCTATCTGCCGCTTCAAGACCTGATTCTGTCAGCATTCTATTTAAGACACGGTTCGAATACCCGTCCATTTTCTCAATTTCAAGAAGCGCATCGAGAGCGACTTTTCTTGCAGTTACATTAGCCATGACATTCCTCTTTTCACTTCACCGCTTAATCGACTTACAGTAGTGTGTTCCTTCTATTTTGCCATAAACAAAAGAATGGAGTGGGCGATTCAGGACCACCCACTCTTTTTTAACATTTTAATCTCTAGAGTTCCTTAGAATGATAAATCTAAGAAGTTGAAGCGCTGCCATTGCAGCCGATGCCACATAGGTTAGGGCAGCCGCGTTCAGAACGCGCTTTGCACCTCCAATTTCATCCATGGCAAGAAAACCATTTTCCTCAATTTGAACAATGGCACGTGAACTTGCATTAAACTCAACAGGAAGCGTAACCAGATGGAATATCACCACTGCCGAAAAGAGGATGATACCAATATCCATCAGACCCGCACTTCTTAGAAAGAATCCGAGAAACAGAAGCGGTACAGCGGCCTTGCTGCTGATGTTCACAACTGGGAAAAACGCGCTTCTGAAGCTCAGAGGCACATATCCCATATGATGCTGGAGCGCATGTCCGCACTCATGTGCAGCGACGGCGATAGACGCTATGCTGTTGCCCTGATAAATACCTGCAGAAAGGCGCACTGTACGGGATCTCGGATCGTAATGATCTGAAAGTGTACCGTGTGTCATTTCCACACCGACATCACTGAGTCCATTTCGTCTTAAAATGAACATTGCCGCTTCGGCACCAGTCATGCCGCGCATATTCCTAATTCTTGAATACTTCTGATACGCTGATTGAACTCTACTTTGAGCAATCATTGTCAAAATCAGTGCTGGAATGATCAGAATCATTGTCGGATCCCAAAACATATAGCCCATGACTTTTCCTCCTTCTGTAATCCACGTAGTTTGGATATAAGATGATTACTCAGGCATTATCCCAATATAATCCCGCATGGGACTTCGTGTCCCAGTATATATTGTGAAATATGCATTCTCTTGCTATTTGGAAACTGCAAAATCTGCACATTTACAATCCCATCACCAGCCTGCACAAACAGACCGTCCTTGCTGACTTCAAGTATTTCACCCGGTGCACCTTTGACTTTCTTATCGGCGCGCAGGGCTGAATAGATTTTCATCTTGCTGCCTTCAAAAGTCGTAACCGCAACCGGCCACGGGTTGAGTCCACGGATTTGATTGACAATCACTTCGACAGACTTCGACCAGTCGATGACACCTGTGTTCTTATCAAGAAGCGGCGCATACGAGCTGAGGGCGTCGTCCTGCGGCGTTCTTTCAACTGTATCACTATCCAGTTTTTCAAGGGTTGAACGAAGCACTAGGCCACCCTTTTCCATCAGGATATCGTGTAGCTGACCCGCGTTCATGTCAGGCGAAATTTCAACTTCAACCTTGTCGATCATGTCACCCGTGTCCAGACCTACATCCATAAACATCGTCGTTACACCTGTCACCGTCTCACCTTGAACAATGCACCAGTTGATTGGCGATGCTCCACGGAACTTCGGCAGCAAGGATGCATGCACATTGACACAGCCCTTTGGCGGAATGTCCAGAATTTCCTTTGAAAGAATCTGTCCATAGGCAACAACCACAATCAGGTCAGGCTGCAATGATTTAAGCAGTTCCACATTCTCAGGTGTTTTCAGCTTTTCAGGCTGATATACATCTATACCATGCGCCAGCGCCTTTTCCTTTACAGGAGGCGGCGCCAATTTCTTGCCTCTGCCCTTGGGTCTGTCAGGCTGCGTAAAAACAGCAATGACCTCATGGGCTTCAAGACACGCTTCAAAGCTTGATACCGCAAAGTCTGGCGTTCCCATAAATACAATTTTCAATTTTTACGCCTCCACATACTCAATGACTTTGTCTGTAAAAAGAATGCCGCTGAGGTGGTCGATTTCATGACACAGTGCTCTTGCAAGAAGTCCCGTACCTTCGATTGTGTACGATTCACCGTTTTCGTTTGTCGCTTTTACAACAACACGCGCTGGTCTTTTCACAACACCGGCTTTGCCCGGCAGACTCAGACAGCCTTCCACTTCTTCCTGTTCGCCTTCAGATTCAATGATTTCTGGGTTTATAAGTACCTTTACACCCGTATCATCATAGACATCTATAACAGCGATTTTTTTAAGAATGCCTATTTGTGGTCCTGCAAGACCAACACCATCGGCTTCATACATAGTTTCAATCATGTCGGATATCAAATCCCTGATTTTATCATCAACAATTTCAATTGTTCGTGTATTTTTTCTTAGTACCGGATCTTCATCCGTACGAATCGTGCGTATTGCCATTTCATCCTCCCAGTTACAATATGTTCACTGCATCAATATCCACACTGACTGCAGTTTCTCCAACACAGTATTTGTTTCTATCCTTCATACATACGGCACGAAGCACCTCGCTTACCATCTCCTCGTCTTCGTGACCGGACTTGATAAGGATCTGCCATCTGTACCGTCCCTTTATTTTACTATATATTGCGGGGTTAGGACCCAAAACTTGTACCTTTTTTAATTTATTTTTAATAAATTCCCTTTGAATCGGTTCAAATAGCCGCTGTGCCGTCTTTATGACCGCCGCTTCATCTTCACCGCTAATCAGTATATTTGAAAGCCTTCTATATGGCGGATAGTTGTATGAAACCCGCAGTCTTGCCTCTTCCTCAACAAACTGTGCATGATCATGCTGACAAGCTGCCTGAACCGCATAATGCTCCGGTGTATAGGTCTGTATGATCACCTCACCTGCCAGATCACCACGTCCCGCCCTGCCTGCAACCTGTGTCAGCAGCTGAAACGCACGCTCTCCGGACTGAAAGTCTGGAAGATTGAGCAGTACATCTGCCGAAAGGACACCTACGAGGGTTACGTTTTCAAAATCCAGTCCCTTGGTCACCATTTGCGTTCCTATGAGAATGTCCGTCTCGTGTTTGTCAAAACGGTCAAGAATGGATTCCATACTTCCCTTGCGGCTCACAGACTGCCGATCAAGTCTGTCAATGCGCGCCTGCGGAAAAGCGGCACGCGTCAGCTCCTCCACTTTTTCAGTGCCCGTTCCAAAAAACTTGAAGTAGCCGCTGTTACAAGACGGACATCGGGCCGGAACGTGAATGGAATACCCACAGTAGTGACAGGTCGCACGGCCGTCATTCTTGTGATAGGTCAGGGCGATTTCACAATTTGGACACTTGAGACTGAAGCCGCAGGAACGGCAGGACACAAAAGTCGAATGCCCTTTTCTATTTAGAAAGAGTATGACCTGCTCTCTTTTCTTAAGCCGTTCGGTAATCGCTTCAAATAGGGCGTCGCTGAATATGGACCGGTTTCCCATGGCCAGCTCTTCACGCATGTCAACGAGCTTGACCTCAGGTAAGACCTGATCGTTGAATCTGCTTGTGAGCTCAAGCAGATCATACTCACCTGACTTAACCCGTTCAACACTTTCAAGGCTCGGCGTTGCAGAACCCAGGACAACTGGCGCTCCGTATACACTGCCAAGGTACTTGGCAACATCTGTCGCCTTGTATTTGGGATTTTGGTCAGACTTATAGGCCGTATCGTGTTCCTCATCTAATATGATAAGGCCCAGTTCCTTGAAGGGCGCAAACAGCGCTGATCTTGCGCCTATGATTATGTTCAGTTCCCCGCGCTGGACCGCTTTCCACTGGTCAAACCGTTCACCAAGGGAAAGCTTGCTGTGAAATACTGCCACCTCTGCCCCAAACCTACTGATGAATTTGCTGACAATTTGCGGAGTAAGTGATATTTCAGGCACCAGCACCAGACTTTGTCTTCCCGACGCAAGTACCTCTTCTGTCAGATTCATATAGACTTCCGTCTTCCCGCTCCCAGTGACACCGTTTAAGAGAAAGACCTTAAACGCATTCTCTCGCCGACTTTCATCAATTCGATCAAAAGCCTCCTGCTGCTGGGCATTCAATATGACATTTGATTTTTCATTTCGCGTATAATGCGTTGGCGTTCGCATGACCTGAACCGTATCTGTTTCAATGAAACCTGCGTCTTCAAGCTTCTTGAGCACACTTGTTCCCACCCTGCAGGCCTTTGTCACCTCAGACTGAAGAACAGAGTTTTTTTTGCGGGCCAAATAATTGACCACCCTGATTTGCGCAGAATTACTGGCTGGAATTGCAGCCAGAGCCTTGGCGCGGTCCACTTTTAGGTGCAGGCGATTTTTGATCTGATCACTTACGCCAGTCTCGAAACGCTCGGTTTTAATGACCATACCGCTGTCCATGTATTTCTTCAGCTTGTAATCACTTAGCTCATAGAGTTCTTCACGAGTATGTCCCACTGCATCCAGCAGCAAGTGAAGATCCTTCTGCTGGGTCTCATCCAGTTGAACATCCTGGCTGATGCTGTAGGTCGTAATGCGCCTCAGACTGGTCCCACTCGGCATTACCGCCTGGAGCGCATCTGAATACGTGCACAGATACCGCTTTCTAATCCACTGAATCAGGTCCAGCTGTTTTTCATCAATTGCAATATCCTCATCGAGAATATGCCGTATAGGCTTGATGCGGCTGTACGAACAGGTTTCAGAAAATGAAAAAACAATACCTTCCATGAGCCGATTCCCCGTCCCAAAGGGTACGAGAACCTTCATGCCAATTTCAATAATGTGCCGTTTATCTTCAGGCACCCTGTAGGTGTATGTCTGGTCGACCTCTCTCGACGCATTTGTCAGTGCAATATGAGCAAATTCCTTAGACACACCCGCACCTCCCAGCTCTAATCAGAAAGAGGCCTACGGGAATATTTCACGTAAGCCTCACTTATTCATTACTTCGATAAACCAGCAACAAATTCCAGTATCTTCATCGCCGCTTCATCTTTAGTCATCAAATCGAAATCATGGATTTCTCCACTTCTTTCAATAATCTGAATGACATTTGTATCACCCTGGAAACCTGCGCCGCTTTGACTCACGTCATTGGCAACAATAAGATCCAGATTTTTCTTTTCAATCTTCTTAACGGCATTTTCCTGAACACTATTGGTTTCAGCTGCAAATCCGACTAGAATCTGCCCTGCCCTCTTGCTTTCGCCAAGGCCTTTCAACACATCAGGCGTGCGCACAAGAGGAATACCCAAATCGTCATCGGACTTCTTGATTTTATGTTCTGCAACACTTGCAGGCTTATAGTCCGCAATCGCCGCAGCGCCGATGAATATGTCACAGTCTTTTTCAGATTGCGCTGCCGCATTCATTTCATCTGCCGACAGGACGTCAATGCGCTTTACACCATGTGGTGTGTTTAGGACGGTCGGCCCTGAAATCAATGTAACCTCCGCACCCATGCGATATGCCTGTCGCGCAATCGCGTAGCCCATTTTTCCAGATGAACGGTTTGTAAGATATCTTACAGGGTCAATTGCTTCGACTGTAGGACCCGCAGTAATGACAACCTTCTTATTCTTGAGGGCATCGCTGCGCAGCAGTACATGCTCTACATACTCGACAATTTTCTCCGGGTCAGCCAGCTTGCCAACGCCAATGTCACCACAGGCAAGTCTGCCGGAAGCAGGCTCTACGAATTCAACACCCAGCTCCACCAGTCCAGCAATATTTCTCTGGACAACCGGATTCAAATACATGTTTGTATTCATAGCCGGTGCAATCACAATCGGAGCCCTTGTGGCCATGACTGTTGTCGAAAGCATATCATCCGCTATGCCATTGTACATTTTTCCAATGATATTCGCTGTGGCAGGCGCAATGAGAAAAACATCTGCCTTTTGCGCCAGTGAAATATGTTCCGTGTCCCAAGTTTTGGGTTCATCGAACATATCTGTCACCACGGAGTTGTTAGATAGGGACTGGAATGTAACCGGCGTCACAAAGTGCTGAGCATGCTTTGTCATAACGACATTCACCTCTGCACCTTTTTTCCTCAGACGGCTGACAATGTCAGCAGCCTTATAAACCGCAATGCCTCCAGTAACGCCCAGTACAACTGATTTACCTTTAAGCATGAAGCTCACCTACTCTGATTTTGGGACTTCCATTTGAATAACGTCTTCAACATCCGCTGCATCAACAGCCTCTACACATTCGATTTTCGCTTCATAAAGCTCTTGTGTAGCAATAGAAACTGGCTTGATTGAATCTGCCACTGTCAGCGGCTCTGCGCCATCGATGATTTGTCTTGCTCTCTTTGAAGCTGCAATTACAAGTGAATATCTGCTGCCCGCAATGTCCAGCAGTTCGTTGATTGATGGTGTAAGCATATTACTCTCGCTCTCCTTTAAAATCGCTAATCAATTCTTCAATGTTTTCAACAACGCGATGCGATTCCGCATCTATGATTGAAACCAGGGTATCTGTTGCTTTCTCAACTGTATCATTAATAATATAATAATCGTATTTCTTTATAAAGTCTATTTCGGCAAATGCGCTGGAAAATCTTTTTTCAAGTGTTTCTGCTGTTTCCGAGCCCCTGCCAATGATCCTGCTCTTAAGCTCCTTCATTGATGGTGGCAAGATAAAGACGAATACACCCTCTGGGTATTTGTCTCGGACCTGCATGGCACCTTGAATGTCAATCTCAAGCAAGACATTTCTGCCCGCAACAAGCTCATCCATGACAAATTTCTTAGGTGTTCCATAGAAATTATCATAAACCTGTGCATGCTCCAGAAATTCTCCATGACCGATCATGTCCTTAAACTTCTCTTTTTCAAGGAAGAAATAGTTGACACCTTCCTTTTCGCCATCACGCGGTTCGCGTGTCGTCGCTGAAACTGAAACGGTAATCCCATCTCCTCTTCTTCTGAGAAGCTCTTTGCATATCGTGCCTTTACCTGCACCTGATGGTCCAGATACGACAAGTAACAGTCCTCTGTGTTTCATAGATAACCCCTTCAGATACTAATATTTACCCCTGTATCCACTGATTTCAGTGCATTTGAGCCACGTTAAAACGCAGCATTTTTTATGATTTACAAACTATGCAACCTCTATTAAACCACGAAATTGCATTCCAATCAACAACTATTACGGGATTATTCGATATTTTGTATCTGCTCACGGATCTTCTCAACTTCACTCTTCATTTCAATAACATAGTTTGAAATGTCAATATCCGGTGACTTGGATCCGATCGTATTAACTTCACGGTTAAGCTCCTGAACGAGAAAATCCAGCTTTCTGCCCACGTTGCCACCCTTGTCAAGGAAATGGTAGAGCTGGTCGAAATGACTGTAAAGTCTTGTCACCTCTTCAGCAATGCTTGTCTTGTCTGCGTAAACAGCAACCTCATGAATAATGCGATCCTGGTCTACCTCAACTTCTCCGTCAAGAAGCTCTCGAATACGCTCGATCATTTTCTCCTTGTGATTCTGAACGATTTCAGGCACCAATGCTTCTATAGATTGTAGCATATCTTTGATCGCTGCAACTCTTGAAAGGATATCCTCCTTCATCTTTCCGCCTTCAACCTCACGCATGTTGAATACGGATTCGATAGAATTCAGCAGGGATTTCTCCATGACAGTCCAAACCGCTTCAAGGTCTGTTTCCTCGTAGTTGATTTCAAGCGCGTCTGGATATTTCGAAAGCAGACCCACTGAAATAGACTCGCTCAACCCATATTTCTCCTTAATACTCACAAGGGCACCGTGGTACTGGTCAAGCACCTCGAAATTAGGTGTAACGTGATACTCGTTTTTCACGACTTCATCGTAATTGATGTAAACTTCCACACGTCCCCTGCTGATACGTTCCTTTATGAGTGCTTTCATACGCTCTTCAAGTGCCGTCAGCTTCTTAGGCATCTTTATGATGATGTCCAGGTATCTGTGGTTTACAGTCTTCATTTCAGTAACGATTTTATAATTATCGTTCTCGTATTCTCCACGGCCGTAGCCTGTCATGCTCAGTATCATAGTTTCCCTCCATTAACAGTCGTAGTAATAGGTTCCCTTTGCAATGTTTACTGCGTTTCCTTCCATTACAATCTTCTGATCGCTGTCCAGCGAAATTTCAAGTTTTCCACCCGGAACACTGACTTCGACTTTTTCCTCAACGAGTCCCTTGAGCCTAGCAGCATAGAAGGAAGCACACGCACCTGTTCCACAGGCAAGTGTCGCACCAGCGCCACGCTCCCAAGTCGCAACACGCATATGCGACGGGTCTATCACTTCAATAAAATTCACATTCGTCTTTTCTGGAAAGACACCATGTCGTTCAATTTTTGGCCCCAGCGCACGTACGGTTTCTCCAGTAAAGGCACTGTCGAATACCATGGTATGCGGCACACCCACGCGCATGCTCGTTAGAACCACTTCTTGGTTGTCAACCAGAACGTGCTCGTCCACAAATCGGTCCTTGTCCGTCAGAACAGGGACTGCACTCGGGCTCTGCTCAGCATGCCCCATGATGACTCGTACCGTATGCACCTTGTTATCACGCAGGGTCAGCTTGATGTTCTGGATACCCGCAAGTGTCTCAACGTCAAACTCGGTATGATCAACCATACCTTCCTCATAGACGAAACGGCTGAAACAGCGAATACCGTTCCCACACATTTCCGCAATGGAACCGTCCGCATTGTAAAAGATCATTTTTACATCGGCGCATTCAGAAGGCGCAGCCACCATGAATCCATCTGCTCCAATGCCAAAATGCCTGTCGCACATGGCCTGTGACAGGTCTGCAAAATCCTCAGGCAAGCTGTCATCCAACTTAAGCATGACAAAATCATTTCCTGCCCCATGCATCTTTCTGAACTTCACTTCCATATTTTCACCTCAGATCATTTGTTTATCCTGCAATATGCCAACTCATAGTCTCTATTCAGGATATAACACTTCCTATATTTTAACATATATCAGATCGTTTTACAGCACCGATAGCAATACTTGGCGACTTTCAATTTATAGGGATTGGTGATATACTTTACAGCAGACTGTATACCTAAAGGAGGTCATCTTATGGCATATGACGGTATTTTAATGGCTGCGCTTACCCACGAGCTAAAAGAGAGACTCGTCGGCGGCAGAGTGGATAAAATCCACCAGCCCGAACAAGACGCACTCATTATTCATATAAAATCATATAAAGAAAAACTCATGCTCTACATATCGGCAAACTCTAACCTGCCGCATATGACAATTATTGAAGATAAAATGGACAACCCACTTAAGGCACCCATGTTCTGCATGCTCCTTCGCAAGCACCTCACCGGCGGACGGATTGTCGATGTCAAGCAACACGGGCTTGAACGGGTTGTCATGATCGATATCGAATCGAGAAATGAACTTGGCGACATGTCCATCAAGCGACTTAACGTAGAAATCATGGGCAAACACTCCAACATCATCCTGACCAACGCTGAAGACGATGTCATTCTTGACAGCATCAAGCGGATTCCTATCAGTGTTTCTCGTGTGCGTCAAATCCTACCTGGACTAAACTACACCTTCATGGAAACAGACAAGCTCAACCTTCTTGAAACTGATGAGACAGATTTTATAGGCCGTATCCAGGCCTCCACAAAGCCAACACCTGTTTTCAAATGGCTCTATATGAGCTATCAAGGACTTAGCCCTGCACTGTCACGTTCATTGTGCTTCCAGGCACAGCTTGATGAAAGCGGAGATATCCTCGCGCTGAGCTCGGACGACAGATGCGCACTATGGACTGCACTTGCCACCCTCAAAGCCCATATTGCAGACAGTACTTTCTCGCCTGTGATCATTAAGGCCCAGGATAGCGGTAAATACATTGACTTGTCTTCGGTGTCGCTTGCTCACTTTACACCGCAGGACTTCGAAGTGGTCCAGATGGATTCCATCAGTGCCACGACAAATGAGTATTACGGCAAGAAAGACAAAGTCAACCGTATGCTCCACAAGACCCAGAACCTGAGAAAGTTCCTGACCCAGCGGATCGACCGTCTGAACAACAAGCTGCAGAAGCTTAAGGAAGAACAGCTCTACGCCGAAAACGCAGACGATTCGAAACTGCTTGGTGAGTTGATTCATGCCAACCTCTATCAAATTGAAAAGGGCATGCATAGGGTCACTGTTCAGAACTATTATGAAGAAAATGCGCCGGAAATCACCATAAACTTGGATTCACGGCTTACACCTTCAGAAAATGCCCAGCGCTACTTTAAAAAGTACAACAAGCTCAAGACTGCACAGGATAAACTGCTTGTGCAGATTGAGGAAGCTCAGTCCGATCTGGATTATCTGGAACAAGTCATGACGGCTGTCGAACTTTCCTCAGACCCGGCAAACATCGAAGAAATACGCCAGGAGCTTGTTGAAACCGGCATAATGAAGCGCAAGCATCAGAAAAAGACAAAGGGCAGCACAAAGCTCAAGCCTATGCACTACCTTTCAAGTGAGGGCTATGAAATCCTTGTCGGCAAGAACAACCTTCAAAACGACTACCTGACACTCAAGCTCGCCTCAAACAAGGATATGTGGCTTCACACAAAAATAATCCCCGGTTCCCATGTCATCATCAGAACAAGGGGCGAAGACGTTTCAGACCAAACCATTTACGAAGCGGCGTGCATAGCTGCATGGCACTCGAAGGGCAGACTTTCAGGGCAGGTTCCCGTGGATTACACCCTTGTCAAAAATGTCTCAAAACCAAATGGCGCCAAACCAGGCATGGTCATATATCTGACAAACCAGACGGTATACGTGACCCCTGATGAGGACGATGTCAACTCCATGCGTGTGGAGTCATAGCCCACGCAGATACTTGACGCCTAGCAATCTAAGCAAAAGCAGACTGCGCTTTTTGCAGAATACTGAAAACAATAATAGGACCGATGCACAGCACTTGTTGAAGATGCCGTACACGGTCCTACTTTTTTACCTATTTGAAAAGTAAAAACCGAATAGGATCAAGTTGCAATCTGCACCTGTCCTACTCTGTTTCTTTCCCCTGATAAATGCAGACTTCGTTGACCTTGTCCGTTTCTTTCAAATGTACACGGATGATTTCAGAACGTGAAGATGGCACATTCTTTCCAACGTAGTCAGGACGGATCGGGAATTCCCTGTGGCCTCTGTCGATAAGGACTGCAAGCTGAATGGACTTTGGGCGTCCAAGATCGATTAGGGCATCCATTGCCGCACGCACCGTTCTTCCCGTAAAGATGACATCATCTACAAGAACAACAATTTTCCCCGTGATATCCACATCAATGTTGGATCCCTTTACAATCGCCTGTTTATCGATTTCGGTAAGGTCATCGCGGTAAAGGGTAATGTCCAGGGAACCTACAGTGACAACATCCCCTTCAATAGCCTCAATTTTTTCAGCAATTGAGTTCGCAAGGGGTACACCGCGCGAACGGATGCCTACCAGAACAACATCCCCAACACCTTTATTCTTTTCAATGATTTCATGTGCCAATCTTGTAAGCGAACGGTTCATCGCCTTTTCATCCAGTATTCTTGCCTTGAATTCCACTTATTTCTATCCCCTTTCGACCGATTCGATTTTATTGATGATGTCAACGAAATATGCAGGCAGTTCCGAGTCAAACTCCATATACTCCTCGGTTCGAGGATGAATGAAGCCCAGCATTTTAGCGTGAAGCAGTTGTCCGTCGTGTTTGATCTTTTCCTGTTTCTTGCCGTAAACAGGATCCCCAAGAAGAGGATGGCCAATATGTGCCATATGCACCCTGATCTGATGGGTTCTCCCTGTTTCAAGGCGGAGCTCCACAATGCTGTAATTCTTGTATGCTTTAATGACCTTATAGTGTGTGACCGCTTCCCTGCCACCCTGAACTACGGCCATTTTCAATCTATCCTTGGGATGTCTGGCAATAGGCGCGTCAATTGTGCCTTCATCCTGCTTCAGTCTTCCATGAACAATTGCCACATAAACCCTTTTTGTGGTCTTTTCCTTCAGCTGATGCGCAAGACTGTTGTGGGCCTGATTGTCTTTTGCAATCATCAGTATTCCAGAAGTATCCTTGTCAATACGGTGCACGATGCCCGGTCTGATCACCCCATTGATTGATGACAGGTTCTCAGCGTGATACATCAGAGCATTGACCAGCGTCCCCGAATAGTTCCCCGGTGCAGGATGCACCACCATGCCTTGGGGCTTATTGACAATCATAAGACTTTCGTCTTCATATACGATTTCAACCGGTATGTTTTCCGGCTCAACTTTGAGTTTTTCAGGTTCCGGTACTTCAATCGAAACCTCCATTTCCTCCTCAAGTCGAATGTTCTTCTTTTTTAAAGGCTTGCCATCAATTTGGACACGCCCCTCTTTAATGAGCTTTTGAATGTAAGACCTAGAGACATTATCAATGACCCTGCCCAAATATGTGTCTATGCGTTCTCCAGCATCCTCCGGCTCAATTATAAACGAATACGTCTCCAAACTCTAACTCCTTCTTTCCATTTCTCAGACACTTGGTCCGAATGAAAAAAACTGCCTTAGGCAGTTTTTCCATATGTCATATAAGTTATTATAGCTATAAATGTAGCCAGTATCAAGATGAAAGTGCATCGTATTCAGGACGCAGCATGGAATAAATCTTTACAGACTCATAATGATCGCCAATGCGTGCGGCATCTCTGAGAATGCCTTCATAGACAAACCCTGCAGATTCGTACGCCTTCTGAGCAACCTCGTTGTGAACCCGTGTGTCGACCCATAACCTGTGGGCATTCATTTCCCCAAAGGCCAACTCGATTGCGAACTTCAGCGATTCCTTCCCGTATCCAACTTCTTTTTCAGAAATGGAAATTCTTCTCAGCTCAACACAGTGATTCAAATTCTTCAATCCGGCAAGAATCATATAGCCTACCGGTTCACCGCTCTCGGTGGACTCAACGAGCAAATGCAGGACATCTGGATGCTGCATCATGGCCAAATGCTCCTCCGGTGTGTTGTGTCCAATAAACTTGGCGTTTTCCTCATTCATTTCAGTCATCATCACATAGTTCAGATCTCTATTCTCGGTGCGCCGAATTCTAATCTTGCTGGAACTCATAATATATGCATGCATTTGACTACCCCCTTTCTAGTATCTATACCATATTTTGAATTGAAATCACACATTAAACCGACAACTTGAACAAACGAGCACTTCGGCCCTGCATTCAGGAACGAAACACTGATTAAAATATGAAAAGAGAGCCGCCCCAACTCGGGCAGCCCTCCTCTAATAAGCACACGTCCTGCTTATGAAATCTTATGAAATTACGCTTTTACAATGTACATTTGAACATCGTGACCGTTCAGTACAAATGTTTCAGCATCCTCATGCGCTTTCATTTCAAGTGAAACTGTCAGCGTCTCACTCTTGATGAAGTCTTCAAAGGCTTTAACGCCTGTACAGAATTCGTCATCACACTGGTAGCAGATTTTGATATTGTCTGTTACTTCAAATCCAAGAGACTTTCTCTGCTGCTGTACTCTTGATACGAACTCACGTGCAAAGCCTTCCTGGATCAGCGCGTCATTTAGTGTTGTGTCAAGAATGATGAAGACATTGCTCTCAACGCCAACAGTAAAGCCTTCTTTAGAATCGATTGCTGTCAGGATATGCTCTGAAGTCGCTTCAAACGTCTCGCCGTTGCCCAGGTCAATGGCAACTGCCTCGCCCGCATCCAGCTTCGGTGCAACTTCATTGGCATTCAGCTTGCCAAGCGCCTTGCCGAATAGTCCCATGTTCTTGCCCAGAACTGGTCCAAGAACTCTGAAGTTTGGCTTCAGGCTGAAGTTCATGTATTCATTCAAGTCCTTGGCGAACTCAACTTCCTTGACATTCAGCTCTTCCTGAACAAGTGGTACTAGGTCGTGAATCAGCTCTTCATAATTGCCGTCAACAAGAACCTTCTGGATTGGCTGGCGTACCTTGATCTTGACAGATTCACGCGCACCACGTCCAAGACGTACAAGCACACGCACAAGGTCCATTTTCTCTTCAACATTCTTATCGATGTGTGCTGCTTGCGCAACTGGGAAATCAGACAGATGCACTGACTGTTGACCCGTAAGATTCTTGAAGATTTCTTCAGAGATATATGGTGCAAACGGTGCAGAAAGCTGAGCAACCGTGCTTAGTACTTCATAAGTTGTTCTGTAAACAGATTTTTTGTCATCTGTCAGTTCAGTACTCCAGAAGCGTCTTCTTGAACGTCTGATGTACCAGTTTGAAAGGTCTTCGTTCACAAATTCCTGAATCTTACGAACGGCTTTTGTCGTATCGTAGTTGTTCATGTCTTCTGTCACGCCCTCAACAAGTGAGTTCATTTTAGACAGGATCCAGCGGTCAAGCTCCGGTCTTTCAGAAACTGCAACATCAAACTCAGATGCGTTTACGCCGTCAGTGTTCGCGTACAGCGTAAAGAAGTTGTATACGTTCTTGAAGGTGCTAAAGAACTTGGAGTTAACTTCCTGAACACCTTCTTCGTCAAATTTCGTCGGCGTCCATGCTGGTGATACGTAGTAGAGGTACCAGCGCACAACATCTGCACCGTACTTGTCGAAGAGTTCAAGTGCGTCAACTGTGTTGCCTCTGGTCTTAGACATTTTCTTGCCTTCTTTGTCAAGAATCAGGTCATTAACCAGTACGTTTTTGTAAGGCGCCTTGCCCGTTACGAACGTTGAAATGGCAATCAGAGAGTAGAACCAGCCACGTGTCTGGTCTATACCTTCACAGATAAAGTCTGCTGGGAATACCGAATCGAAAATGTCTTCATTTTCAAATGGCCAGTGCTGCTGTGCGAAAGGCATTGCGCCACTGTCGAACCAGCAGTCGATTACGTCGGGTACACGTGTCATTTTGCCCCCGCAGTTACATGTCAGATGAATGTCGTCCACGTAAGGTCTGTGAAGCTCTACTGAAAGATCGATGTCTTCCTGTGCTCTGTCAACAAGCTCCTGGCGTGAACCAACTGAAGTCAGCTCGCCACAGTCGTCACATCGCCAGATATTAAGCGGTGTGCCCCAGTATCTTGAACGAGAAATAGCCCAGTCATTAAGGTTTTCCAGCCAGTTGCCGAAACGCTTTTCACCAACATGCGCCGGATGCCATTTAACACTGTTGTTATTTTCAATCAGCTGGTCCTTAAGTCTTGTCATTTCGATATACCAGCTTGGCTTAGCATAGTATAGAAGTGGCGTCTTGCATCTCCAGCAGTGTGGGTAGTTATGCATGATTGTTTCTTTTTTGTATAGCTTGCCTTGCTCTTTCAGCCATACGACGATTTCTGGGTCGGCATCCATAACGAACTGGCCTTCCCATGGTGTTTCTGTATATTTACCGTCTTCGTTTACAGGCTGCAGTACTGGCAGATTGTATTTCACACCAACATTGTAGTCATCTTCACCAAATGCAGGTGCCGTATGCACAATACCTGTACCGTCTTCAGTTGTAACATAATCGCCAAGTGTTACGAAGAATGCTTTCTTGTCTGTCTTTACAAAAGGCATGATCTGCTCGTACTCAATACCTTCAAGCGTATCGCCCTTGAATTCTTCAACGATTTCAATGTCGTCGCCCATCACCTTTGACGCAAGCGTCTTTTCAATGATGAATGTCTCACCGTCTTGCTTCACGCGAACATAAGTTTCTTTTGGATTTACTGTAATACAAACATTCGATGCAAGCGTCCAAGGCGTTGTTGTCCAAACCAGGAAGTACTCATCGACATCCTTGCGCTTGAATTTAACAGTAACCGTCGTCGTCTTCTTTTCCTGGTAACCCTGAGCAACCTCATGAGATGCCAGTCCAGTACCACAGCGCGAGCAGTAAGGAAGAATCTTATGTCCTTCATAGATCATATCCTCATCGAAGAATTTCTTCAGGATATGCCACTCTGTTTCAATAAAATTATTATCAAGCGTGATATATGGGTTATCCAGATCAATCAGATAGGCCATACGTTCAGTCTGCTCTCTCCAAGCTGCTTCGTACTCGAAAACAGAATCACGGCATTGCTGGTTGAAGTTCTCAATACCGTAGCTTTCAATCGCTTGCTTGTCATTCAGATTCAGGCGCTTTTCAACTTCAATTTCAACAGGCAGGCCGTGCGTATCCCATCCAGCTTTACGCTTTACCTGATAGCCCTGCATTGTCTTGTAGCGGCAGATAGAATCTTTAAGCGCACGTGCGATAACGTGGTGGATACCCGGTCTGCCATTTGCAGTTGGCGGTCCATCGTAGAATACGAAAGATTCTTTGCCTTCTCTTGTGTCAACACTTGCCTTTAGAAGATCGATTTCGTCCCAAAATGCTCTGATATCAGACTCCGCCTCATAAACAGGCTTTTTGGGCAACTCATTGTACTTTGCCAATTCAAACACCCTTTCCTTATGCAGTCACTGCACTTGTATCTCTTACCCATACGGGTTATATGCATCAACCAGTCATACTACCTACAAATACTAAAAAACCCGTCCTGACGATCTAAATCGCTCAGGACGGGATATTGTTATCTCGTGGTACCACCCGAGTTTGCCGGTTACCCAGCCACTCAAACGATGTTATCGGTATCAAACCGTTCGACACTACTGCATTCGCGCCAAAAGCTCCGGGGTGATTTTCGAAAAGTTCATCTGTTGATTTCCACCAGCCATCAACTCTCTATAAGAATTCCAAATCTACTCTTCCCTGTCACAGCATTAAAAATATTTTATTAGATACCATTTGCATTATAATGGATTTTCTATTCATCGTCAACAAGGGATTGTTCAACCGTTTCAAGCTGAGCACTCAGAAGCGTCTTAAAACGCGTCTTGAAAATGATGACATCCTTCTTGGCTTCTTCGTATTCTTTTCTCGCACTGATGATTCTGTTGTTGGCGTCATCAAGGATTTTTTCAGCCTTATGTTCCGCCGCTTCCACAAGGTGGTCTGCCTTGGCGTTTGCGGTGCGCACGACATCTTCAGCGGTTCCCTGAGCAACCACCAAAGCGTCCTTGAGTGTCGTTTCGATTCTGTTAAACTTCTCAAGCTCCGCTTCTGCATGCTTCATACGTATGGAAATTTCCTCGTTTTCCTTGAGAAGGGCTTCCATTTCACGTGCCACGTCTGCCAGAAACAAATCCACTTCTGTACTTGAATAGCCACGCATGGCCTTGTTGAATTCTTTTTTTTGAATATCAATTGGTTTCATAAACGCAACCCCCTATTTCACACGCTTTAGCTCAACACGAATCCTTTCTTTTCTCGTCGTACCCTCATCACCCACATAGACGATACGCCCTTTGCCGCGTACGGATATCAAGTCCCCCGGATTCAATTTTACGGAGACAGATGTCGTATATCTGTAGTTCACCTTGACACGTTCCTGCCTGATCAGGTCTGAGGCCTTGCCTCTTGAAATGTTGAAACCGGCTGCAATGATTGAATCCAGTCTGAGCGACTTAACGGTTGTGGTAAAGCTCTCATACTCCGGTTCCTTTGGCGTGATAAAGACAATTGACTTGACCTCAGAGCTTGCCTTGTGCCGCCCGATTCTGGTCAGATGCATTGAGATGAAATCCGCCATTGCTGTTTCACTGACAATCTGAACAATCTGATCGTAGATGACCAAATCACCGATTTTTTCTCGTTTAATACCCAAACCCAGTACTGAACCCAAAACCTCACGGTGGTCCACCGCTTCCTTTAAGGTGACATCGACAATCGAAATTGGAAAGTCACTGGTGTCATAAACCATCCAGTCGGGAAAAAGGCCCAGCATCATATACTCTGCGTCATCATAACCGCCAAAGAACATGTGCTGTAGGTCAGGAATCTGTGAGATCACTCTGCTTGCCACATCCTGATCCTGAGGCGACATAAATTCAGAAAAAGCAGGCTCATGCTTCTTCAAAACCTGGCTTGCCAAATCAATAATACGGATGGCAATCTGTTTTGAATCTGCATTAACCCGCACTTTTTCAAGAATTTTTTCCTTATTCAACATGGCTACATTCTACCAATGAAACCAGCAATAAGCTGAAGTGTCAGCAATAGAAAAATAGGCGAGAAATCCAGTGGTCCGCCAATGCCGATACGCTGCTGGAGATTTCTGAATGGTGCCAGCAACGGTTCAGTAATCTGGTAAACAAACTGTGTGAATTGGTTGCTGAAACCTCTGCCAACCCAGCTCAAAATAATACGGATCATTACAAGCAGGTAAATAAGCTGAAAAAAGTAGGCCGTAGCCGCTTTAAATGCGTACATGAAAACACTCCTTTAAATTAAATGGAGATGGTTCTTATTTGGACCAAGGGAAGAGTCCCTTGTCCACGAGTTCCGTTTTTACATCTCCTGAGACATCTACGTTGTTTGGTGCCAGAATGAATATGCCTCGGGATACCTTTTGAATGTGTCCATCAAGTGCATAAAGCGCGCCGCTGCAAAAATCAAAAATTTTCTTGGCAAGCTCCGCATCAATATCTTCGATATTGATAATAACTGGCTTTTTTGCTTTTAAACTATCTACAATTGCTTTTGTGTCATCAAATTCAATCGGCTGATACAGAACGACTTTCATGTTTGAGCCGACAGAAGTACTTGCTGTAGACGTTGTTGAATGAAGGCTTACAACTTTAGACGGCGCTGGTGTACTGGAAAAAGTGCTCGTTTGCGGCTTTTTCTCCTCTACTTTAACCTCTTCTTCTACATACTCATCTTCGTCCTCATAAGCTCCAAACCCCATAAAGAACTTAATTTTATCTACAAATTTTTCAGACATGCTGACCTCCATTTAGCAATTTTATGTCGTCGGCCTGGATTGCCAACTGTTAATAGGTTCTTTTACCGAAAATTCCGCTTCCGATACGAACCATATTTGCACCCTCTTCAATGGCAACCTCATAGTCACCAGTCATACCCATAGAAAGATACTTCATTTCAACATTATCATAATTACTATTCTTCGTCGAATCAAAAATCTCCTTCATTCTTCTGAAAATTGGTCTTACAGTCTCAGGATCATCAGAGAATGGCGCAATCAGCATGAGCCCCTTGACCTTAACGCCTTCCAGCTTGCTGATCTCAGTAAGCATTTCCGTAAGCGTCTCGTCATCGATTCCAAACTTCTGGCTTTCACCCGCAACGTTAACCTGAATCAGAATATCAATTGTTCTGCCAAACTTCTGAGCCTTGTCCGAAATCTCTTCAGCCAGTCTAATGCTGTCTACAGAGTGGATCATATCCACCTTGTCCGCAATATATTTGACCTTGTTTCTTTGCAGATGCCCTATTTGGTGCCATGATACAGGTTTGACGTCATCAAACTTCCTTCTGATTTCCTGAACACGGTTCTCTCCGACAATGGTCACACCCAAATCAATGGCGGCGTTCATAACATCAGCCTCCACGGTCTTTGTCACGGCAACCAGCGTAACGTCCTCTGGGTTTCTTCCTGATTTCTCACAGGCACTTCTGATATTGCCCTGTATTTCTTCTAAATTTCCCCTTATATAAGTATAAGACATGACTTCACCTCTTTTAAAACACTAGATCTGATTCACCAAATTAATATACTAAATCCCCTTCAGCGTACTTGGAACCCTGTATAAGGACATCGTCGTTAATATCTATGGAACGGACGCGTTCCGATCCTTCTTCGGACTGGACTTCCACAAACCCGTTCTTGACAATGGCATATTCCTTGTCATAGCCAATAATACGGACTGGTTTGAATACCGCCTTATTGTCCACGCCAAGAATATAGACACCCTGGAGCCCATCGCGGTTTATCACAGATGAATTTGGGATTTTAAGCCCCTGGTAGTTTTCACGAATGATTGTCGCCTTTACCACACGCTCCTTATGGAAGTCGGTGACTTGCTCTGTCATCTTTAGAACAAGGGCACCCTTTTCACCCGTTTCAAAGACTTTTGAGACAACGCCAGTCACAACTTCGCCGTTAATACGCACTTTGACGTATTTGCCCTCATCGTAGAGTCCAATTTCACTCTTTTCTATGATTGCAACCAGCATCCATACTGAATTGTCAACAATCTTATAAACGGGCTTTGCATTTGTGACATAGTCCGTCGTCAGTGTCCTGACTTGAATCTGCTGCTGGAGAAGATTGTCGTAATCCAGCTTGTAAATGTTATCAAGGGTCAGTACAGACTCCATGCCGTCACTCGCAAAGGTCACAATACCCGACTTGGGACTGTAGAGGGTAATGGACTGTCCCTCAGATAGAACACCTCCACCAACAAAGGCTTCTTCAAAGCCGCTGCCCGAAATATTCTCCATATTCTTCAGCATTTCACGCTTGTCGAGCTTGAGGTCAAGGTCCTGCTTCAAGTCATGCACCTGCATAAAATCCTGTCGCCGCCGCGCTTCAAGCAAGGCATCGACCAACTTGTCTATTTCAAGGTCGAGGTCTTCTTCAGAAATGGTCAGGGTTTGGGCACTCACATACTCTTCCGACTCCGCTTCACTAACCTGTACTGATGCGGCGCCGCCTGAATCACGGTAGATTTCAGCAACCTTGAGACCTTTCTTCACCTTGTCGCCATCAGCTACATTGTACCTGATATTCCCTTCGACATTGGTTCCAACGATAAGCTCATTTCTGAAAATGATGCCATCATATGTATTCTCAATATTCAATTGTCCATAAACGACGGTTTCAGTAAGCTTCTCATCCATTAAAAATCCGCTTATCATCTTATAACCAAAATAGCTGACAACAGCCAATATGACAACCGTCCGCAAAAATCGCTTATAACTGAACTTCATCAGATACGCCCCATTCGCAGAATGTCTTGTTCACCAAGATGCAATATACAGAAAAAGGCTACTCTCAAGCGTAGTAGCCCTTAATAGTCAAATGGTACAGACCGCATCCGGAACACTCTTGTCCTTTAAAACAATCTTCCATATTTTAAAGTGACTCTCAACTTTTTTATACCTGGTACGTGAACATCGAGAAGTTCATCGTCTTCTGTTACGATGCAGAGTGCATTCTCTACCTTCCGCGCACCAATAAGAGTGCCTTTCACCAAATTATCATTTTTTAAGTGTACCTTAACCTCATCACCGATATTGAGTTTTTTCTCTCCGAGCTTGAAGACTTTGAAATCCATGGTGTCAATCAGGTCCTGCGTCACAGCCCTGCTCTTAATCTCCACTTTGTGTTGCCTCAGATTGATCCGTTCTCGAATGATGGAAAACAGATACCCGAATGCAGAGAGTGCCAACCCAATAATTAGAATCAATTCAATATATCTATTCATTGTATCACTACTTTCTCATCTGCCTAATACCTATTATACAATATATTGGCAGTCATTTCTATGACAGCATCCAAATACCCTAAAGACTTCCCCAAGCCTCCAGCGCAACGTCTTCAATTTCATGCTTCATACGTCTGAGCATAAGATTTCGCACAGATTCTCTGGCACTGTATTCTTCGTAAATAACCTTGTACAGCTGTTCTGTTATCGGCATTTCAACGTCGTACTTCTCGCTGAGTCCGTGTGCTGATTTGATTGTAAAGATCCCTTCGACAACCATGCCTACACGTTCTGTCGCTTCATCGGTCGCCATGCCTTCACCTATCATGATACCGCAGCGTCTGTTCCTGCTGTGCATGGAAGTACAGGTAACAATCAGATCCCCTATTCCCGAAAGACCCGAGAAGGTTTCAATTCGTGCACCCATTTTGATTCCCAGGCGTGCGATTTCGTGAATCCCGCGTGTCATAAGTGCTGCTTTGGCATTGTCGCCATATCCCAGACCATCGCTGATGCCTGCGCCAAGTGCAATAATATTCTTCAGCGCACCACCGACCTCAACACCTATCAAATCCGGGTTCGTATATATTCTCAGATCTTCAGTTGTAAACGTGTCTTGAATCAGCTCTGCAGCTTCCAGATTTTCTGAAGCCGATACCAGGGTAGTTGGTATCTTTCTAGAGACTTCCTCCGCATGGGACGGACCTGACAGTGCCACAAAACTGTTTTCTGGCAGAAACTCTGCAACGACTTCGGAAATTCGTTTCAGCGTGCTGATTTCTATGCCTTTGGAAACGTTTACAACGACTTGACTCTTATCGATCAAATGGGCACATTTTTCAAGTGTTTCCCGCACCACTTGAGACGGAACTGCAATTAAGACTATTTCAGCAGATTCTATACATGCCTTTATGTCAGAAGTAGGTATGATATTATCAGGCAGTGCGACACCTGGCAAATACTTCTCATTATGCTTGGTTTCAATGATCTCATCTGTCTGCTCCTGCTTGTATGCCCACAGATGCACATCAATTTCCTTTTCGGCCAATACGAGCCCCAGCGCAGTACCCCAACTGCCTGCTCCCAGTACAGCTACTTTCATATGATAACTCCTATTCTAATTCCTCAACCCATGAAACGGCATAAGGCATATCGTCTCATGTAATGCGTTCACTTTGTTGACCAGAAACATTATAACACGAGCAGGTAAAGATTTTGTGAATAAATTCTTAACATGCACCACATACGCCCATAAAGAAGGGCCTGCTTCCTTTCAGACAGCAGACCCTCCCTCTTTCATATATATTTACCCTAAAAGTCTTGTAACCCTATTTATGATCTTCTTGGACCACCCATACGCTGCTTCTCACGCACCTGAATATCAAGCGGTGTACCCTCGAATTTGAAATTCTTACGAATGACATTTTCCAGGTATCGAATGTAAGAGAAGTGGGCCAGTTCCTTGTCGTTGACAAAGAGAACAAACGTTGGCGGCTTGATGCCAACCTGTGTCATGTAGTAGATTTTCAAACGCTTGCCCTTGTCAGACGGCGGTTGGTTAAGAATGATCGCCTCATTGAGAATGTCGTTGAGAAGACCTGTCTGAACACGTAGTGACGCCTGGTCTGAAATATATGCAGCGCGCTCAAGAATCAGATTCACACGCTGCTTTGTAATTGCCGAAACAAACAGAATGGATGCATAAGGCATGAAGGCTAGTTCCTGTCTGATTGTGTCTGTATAATGCTTCATGGTCTTGCCGTCTTTCTCAACAAGATCCCACTTGTTGACAAGAATCAGAACACCTCTGCCCGATTCGTGTGCCAGACCAGCAATCTTTTTGTCCTGCTCCGTTACACCTTCACTGGCATCGATAACAAGCAGACATACGTCAGATCTCTCGATTGCAGTCATAGCACGCAGAACACTGTATTTTTCAATGGACTCGTTGACCTTCTTGCGTCTTCTGATACCCGCAGTATCAATAAGAACGAAATCCTGCCCATTCATGGTAAACGGTGTATCGATGGCGTCACGTGTCGTTCCAGCAACATCACTGACAATGACACGGTTTTCTCCAAGAATGGTATTGATCAGGGAGGATTTGCCCGCATTCGGCTTGCCAATCACAGCAACCTTAACAACGTCTTCGTCATAGTCATCCATCACTGTATCCGGGAAAAGTGCCACAATCTCATCAAGCAGGTCACCGAAATTCAGCATGTTTGCCGATGAAATCGGGAAAGGCTCGCCCAGTCCCAAATTATAGTAATCATAAAAATGATCTGGAACCGAAGGCGTGTCCACCTTGTTGACTACAAGTAAAATCGGTTTTTTAGAACGTCTCAGCATTTGAGCGATCTCTTCATCTGCAGTCGTGTATGTGTCCTTGCCGTCCAGCATAAAGACAATGACGTCAGCGGAGTCGATGGCAACCTGTGCCTGATCGCGCATTTGAGACATGATGATATCATTGGTATTGGGTTCAATACCCCCTGTATCAATCATGGTAAAATGATTTCCCAGCCATTCCACGTCTACATAAATTCTGTCACGTGTAACACCTGGCTTATCTTCAACAATTGAAATTCTCTTTCCTGCAATTTTATTGAAAAATGTAGACTTACCTACATTCGGCTTTCCAACAACAGCAACTATCGGTTTACCCATCTTATGCCTCCTCTATGCCTAGAACTCCTGACAGAAAGGCATCTCCGTTTACTTCCACCGGAGTTACTGTCACATTCAAGGTCTTTTCCAATTCATCAACTGTGGTGTCATCCAGAAATATGGACTCACCACTTTTCAGCATGCTTTTAGGAATAATCAGGCGTTCACCCAAATCAACATCCTTAAGCTGCTTTATCAGATCCGTACCTGTAATCAGACCAGCTACGGTTATTGTTTCTCCAAAAAATTCATTGCGAACTTCATAAACGGATATTTTCACATCTTCGTACCGGACCATTACTTTCTGAGCCAGTTCCTTGATAAATGAATAGGCAGAAGTCCCTGTGGCGATGGAAACTTGCTTGACAGCAGGCTTGCGTCCAGTAACCTCTAGCGCACTTTCAAGCTCAAATTCAAGTCTGGTCATAAGCCCCACGCCGTTTTCGATTTGTACAAATCCTTCATATGCATCGTAATCAGGACGTTCCATCTCTGCAAGAACATAAAACTCATCTGAGAGAAATGCAAAACGCGTTCCACGCTTTTCGAGAAAGTAGGTCTGCCATTTTTCAACCTGTTCTATGACGCGTCTGGCTGTCTCCTTGGTATATCCGTTCACCTGTGCAAGACCCTCTCTGAACTTTGTCAGTCCAATGGGTACAATCGCAACTGAACCCAGTCCACCTGGGAGGTCATGTAAATCTTTCAGCGTTCTGTCCAGCTCTTTTTCGTCATTGAAGCCAGGGCACAGAACAATTTGGCCGTTCATTTCAACCCGGTGATCTCCAAGGCGTCGCAGTCGCTCAAGAACCTTTCCTGCGTTCTTGTTGTTGAGCATTCTGACACGAAGCTCTGGATTGGTCGTATGAATAGACACGTTAATCGGACTGATATTGTAGTCAATCATGCGCTGAAGCTCTTCATCTGACATATTTGTCAATGTGACGAAATTCCCTTGCAGGAAGGAAAGTCTTGAATCATCATCTTTGAAGTAAAGCGTTTCACGCATGCCTTCCGGCAACTGGTCTATAAAGCAAAAAATACACTTATTTCTGCAATTTCTAGCATGATCCATGATGGGATGCTTGAACTCAAGACCAAGCTCTTCATCGTATTCCTTGTCGATCTCAAGGACCCAAACCTCACCATCTGGCTTTTGGATTTCCAGCTCCAGGTACTCATCACTTATCAGATACAGATAATCTATGATGTCCTTTACCAGGCGTCCATTTATTGTGAGCAGAATGTCTCCGCTTTCAATTTCCATTTCTTCCGCAATGCTGCCTGGCAATACGCGTGATATTCGGTTGTCATTATGTTTTAATACATTTAATTCCATTCTTTTTCCTCCGACAATCCTCGTACATATTACACGTTCACCGCGTCTGCGTCAAGAAAAACCATAAACAGGCCGGTCATTTCCTATTTAAGGGCAAATATGCCCGCCATGAGTCCATTGCCTGGGCGTTCTCTTCTGTACGAGTACAAAAGCTCTGATTCGCACATGGTACAGAGCTCACTCACTTCCAAATTTTCTTTAGCAATACCCGCATTCATAAGTATATGCCTGTTAATACCCTTCAAATCAATTTTGAAATGCCCTTCTCGGGTGGGCTTCAAAAAGTCTTCCAGATTTTCAAGCCATTCAAATGCCGCAAGGACATCCTGGCCAATTTCATAGCAGCACATACCCGCACAAGGACCGATTCCAGCCAGGATATCCTGGGGATTCGACCCATATAAGGCTGTCATTTTTTCAACCATGCGCATGCCAATCTGTTTCGAGGTCCCTTTCCACCCGCTATGGACTACACCACCGGCATGCTGGACCGGATCGTAGAAGAAGAGGGGAACACAGTCCGCATAATAGGTTATGAGCACATCGTCCGCCGTATTTGTAACAAGTCCGTCAGTTTCCCTGACTACAGTCCTATTTGCCTTTTCCGTGTTTGCATCTACTGAAAAGATACGGTCCGAATGAACCTGCTGGGTCATGAACCGGGGTCTGTCCTCAACCTCTAGGGCTGTCAGAATCCGTCTGTAGTTTTCTTCAACGTTCGCTTCATCATCCTTGGTGTACATGCCCATGTTTAAACTCGAAAATGGAGGGTTGCTGGCCCCTCCATTCCTAGTTGTAAACCCATGAACCAGATTATGATGCGATTGAAGATTCTTAAACTGCAGCCACTGCAGGCTGCCTTTTTCTTTCAATAACATATTGCACCACCTGATTGTTTTTTAGCTCTTGTCATTCAGCATTGTCTTAAGTTCATCCATAAAAGTGTTAATGTCCTTGAACTGTCTGTATACTGAAGCAAAACGAACATATGCCACTTCGTCAATCTCTCTTAAACCATGCATGACGAGTTCTCCAATATAATGTGATGAAATTTCCTTTTCCATCGAATTATAAAGCTTCTTTTCAATCTGCTTTGCCATGTCTTCAATTTGCTGATATGCCACCGGTCTTTTCTCACAGGCACGTATGATTCCATGCATCATTTTTGCCCGGTCATAAGACTCTCGGTTTCCGTCCTTTTTAACGACGATTAAGGGTATTTCTTCAATTTTCTCATATGTAGTGAATCGATGCTTGCACTTGACACACTCCCTGCGGCGTCTGATTGTACTGCCTTCATCAGTTGGTCGTGAGTCAATTACCTTAGATTCAATATAGTCACAGAATGGACATTTCATTTACTGCACCTCTTTATCATGCGCTTCGCTGTTCACTTCAAATGGTCAATTAAGGCTGCCTTAACGGCAGCCTATTTGTATTTCATTTAAATCAATTATCTTTGTCTTCTAAGGAATGTAGGAATATCAAATTCCTCATCACTTGCTTCAGCAGGTTCAGCTTGAACCGCTTCTTCAGGCTCTGCAGCTTGAGTTTCCTCAACCGCTTGCTCTTCTACTGACTTCTCTTCTTGAGCCGGTGTCGATTTTTGCACTGGTTGCGGATCGTCAAAACCTGTCGCGATAACAGTAATTCGAAGTTCGTCCTTCAACGACTCGTCAATCACTGCACCAAAGATGATGTTTGCATCTGGATCTGCGGCTTCTGCTACAATTTCAGCTGCTTCGTTGACTTCGAACAGTCCCAGGTTTGAACCGCCTGTAATGTTCAGAAGCACACCCTTTGATCCTTCAATTGATGTTTCCAGCATAGGGCTGTGGATTGCCTGCTTTGCAGCCTCAACAGCTCTGTTTTCTCCGCTTGCCTTACCAACACCCATATGTGCCAGTCCACGCTCAAACATGATTGTCTTAACGTCTGCGAAGTCGAGGTTTACAAGACCAGGAATCGCAATCAGGTCGGAAATACCCTGAACACCTTGACGAAGTACGTCGTCAGCTATTTTAAATGCATCAACGATGCTTGTTCTCTTTTCAATTACCTGCAGCAGTCTGTCATTTGGAATGGTAACAAGCGTGTCGACCTTGTCTTTCAGCTCATTGATTCCATGATCAGCATGCAGCATTCTGCGGCGACCTTCGAAGGTAAATGGCTTGGTTACAACACCTACAGTCAGAATGCCCATTTCTTTGGCAACCTCTGCAACGATTGGTGCAGCACCAGTTCCTGTACCACCGCCCATTCCAGCAGTAATGAATACCATATCAGAGCCTTGAAGCGCCTGGTAGATGTCATCTCTACTTTCCTCAGCAGCCTTTTCACCCACATCTGGATTAGCGCCAGCGCCAAGTCCGCGTGTCAGTTTCTCGCCTATTTGAATTTTAAACTCAGCCTTTGAGTTGAACAGTGCTTGTTTGTCTGTGTTAATTGCAACAAATTGCACGCCCTTAAGGCTTGCTTCAATCATTCTGTTGACAGCGTTGTTGCCGCCGCCACCTACACCGATTACCTTAATTTGCGCAAATTGATCCATGTCGATATCAAATTCTAACATGTGACAGCCCCCTTTTTCCACGATGAAAAAATGTCGTTCATATCGTTACTGCATATAATTACAGCTAGTTTCTATCTGAAGAAACAATCTAACAGTTGCCTTAGTAGAAAGTTCCTTGTAAAACAACCTTGTAAACGAGTTAACACGAATAGGCTCTAACCTATACGCATTAACATTAAACTTACTATTTATAATAACATAATTTAGCCTACTTTTATGCGGTATTTTTCAATAAAGTTGAAGAATATTTACAATTTGCGATAAACCGGTGGTTTAACAAATCGTCAAAACGGTAATCTCACTTACATTACCCTTACGCATTCAGCTCTCCGCCTTCTGTTTCCTCACTTTTACCGTGATTTTTCCGCCACTTGGCTCTGTAAGCATCAATCAGAAGCCTACGGACAATCGCGAGGTTCTGAAAGAGTCGTACGCCAAAAGCGAAAACTGCCGCATAGTAAAGGGGAATACCCAGGTAATCTCCAACATAAGCCAGAAAACCTGCCAGTATGGCATTCGTCACAAAACCGCTCAAAAAAATGATCGGGTCAAAACGGTCTTCAATACTCGATCTGATTGCGCCAAACACGGAATCTATGGCTGCCAGTATTGCCACTGCAACATACAGTGACCAGGCAGAACTGAGACCTATTGGCATGAACCAGCCTATGAACAATCCAAGTATTATGGCAAGTACTGCAATAATCAACTTTCTTCACCATCCTCTATCGCCTTCATGAATACAGGTCTTATTGAACCGGTATACGCCGGGATTTCCAAATTGACACTCGTATAAACTTCAAGGAACACACCATACTGCCTCAATACATGCCCAAAGGAGCCCGGCGCATTGATCGCCGCCTCCAAATGGTGCTTGTCGCCAATGGCTTTAATAATAAAAGGCTGTGCGAACACCTCGCTGTTTATGCGTATTGTCGGACCCGTACACTGAATCTTCGTTTTGCCGAATACATAACGCTGTCCGTTAACTGAAATCGCCTCAGCACCTGCATAGCGCAAGTCATCTATAATGCTCTGTACATCCATATTATGTACAAGAACATTGTTTGGATCTTCAAAGTCGTTCAGTTCACGTTCACCGTCGTTAATTATTACAATTACACCCTGACCTCGAACGTCCTGCAAACCGGAATATGTCCTTATGGTTTCAATCTGTCCTCTTATTGCGCCTTCAATGTCTCCAGACTCTGCCTTTGAGTTTTCGTACTCACTGATCTGGTCCGCCATTCTCCGCGCCTGTTCAGTAAGCTGAGTAAGCTCTGCCGATTCCCTTTCAAGCTCCTGTGAATAGCTCTGGATTTCGTTGAGCGATACATATCGCTCAGCATCCTGAGCTGCCCGAACCTGAACAGGAATCAATATGGCCAGCAGGAAAATCAGGCCCACCGTATGCGGCTTATACATCGCATCACCTCAACTCTACTGCGTCACTTTTGCATGCCTGAAGTCAACAACGCCACTGAATTTTGGAATACGCACATCATCCGATTTCTTGACTTCAATCAAGTAGCGCTTGTCTCTGATCTGCGATACAATTCCAAACCTCTGATTTACAGCGCCATCAAGTGTATCCGCACTGCCAATCGCCTTAATTGTGAAAGGCGCCTGCTGTGGAATCAGGTTAATATTGATTGCACTTCCCGCCGTTCTGATTTCGCTCAGACCGGTAATCCGCTGCTCATTAATGCTGATAGCTTCAGCACCTGCGGCGTTGAGCTCATTGACAAGCGCCAGGAGCAAATGATAGTCATACACGAAGTTCGACTCATAGGCATAATTCATATCAACCGGCGGGTTGTCAATCGTAATGACGATCCCCGTACCTTCGACATCAATGAGACCCGCAAACATCTTATACCTGTCAAGATCCTCATTCAGAGACTTGATCAGGACATTTTCCTTTGACTCCGATGCTTCAATTTCCTGCAGTCTGGTTTCAAGCGCAGCGACCTGTTCAATCAAGACGTTCTTTTCCTCCTTGACTTTTTTCAGTTCACTCACAAGCTCACCGGACTTTTGTCTTGGCGACAGACCATCCAGCATGTCGCGCTGCACAATTTTCGCCTGCTGAGCAAGTATAATCCCCAGGATCACGCAGATCAATCCGATCCATAAATAATCCTTCTTCATTCAAATGCCTCCTACTGCCCAAACGGTTTGTATATAGGCAACCCGTTATGACTGACATCTATAATGCCTGACTGAACGCCCTTTTCAGACAATGACTCATAAATGTCCACAAAGTTATTAAACTTGCGTTCAATATCCTGCCCTTTTCCAAAGCGCACCCGGTACGCGTCATTCAACAGCAGTTCAATACCGTCATCATAACGTATATAGGGTTTTGCTTCAATATGAGAATCCTTGAGCAATGAAATCAACTGTACACAGCGCTTCAAAACCCTTGAATCCTCTACATTCAGCGTTTCACCAATATTGAAGGACTTGAACTCAAATCCGTCAATAAGAAATATATCTCCTACAGACTCTTCAACCTTAAGTACTGTGAGAGAATCATCGATGGTTACATAGAGTCCTGAATACTTGATTGCAACCAGTTCTTCACGATAGACAACATCAAGAACCAGCTTGTCAGGAAACTGCTTGTGAACCACGACAGATTTTACATAGGGATGTTTGACCAGTTCCTTTTCAAGATGCTCTTCAGAAACGGTGAAAAACAGCATAGCTTCTCCAATGTCGCCATATTTTCGTATATCCGAATCTGAAAAAAATACACTTGGCGGATACACAAACTTCTTAATGACGAAAATGTCCGTTTTGAATACGAGCAGAACAGCGCCAGCCGCCACAAGCAAAGACATTAGCAAAACCATGCTTTTCTTGCGACCTTTGGACTTTTTACCCACTTTATCCTGTCTTCTCTCACCTGACATGCCCACACCTCTTATTTTATTCTTTTAATATGGACTCCAGTGTCTTCACGATGATATCAAGTGCATCTTTCCCCGGAAGTCTCCTGCAGCTTTCGCGTATCTTCTCTGGTTTCTCAGGATTCGCAATGAAATCCTCAATGGTAGAAAGTACATGGGATGCATTCAAATCCTTTTCAAGCATGACAATGCCAGCGCCAATCTTTTCCATGGACCTTGCGTTGTACTCCTGATGGTTGTCCTTTACATTCGGCGATGGAATGAGAATCGCCGGTGTGCCGGTTATGCCAATCTCAGCCAGGGTTGAGGCGCCTGTGCGCGTGATCATCAAATCGGCCGCGCCCATGTATCCAGGCATGTCATACACATAAGGTATGATGATGATATTCTCATCGAACACAAGACGCATATCCTGCAGCTGTTTCATGAACTTTTCATAATAGGCTTTGCCGGTAACATGAACAACCTTGACATCTTTACGTCCACTCAGCTTGGTCATAATGTCAATCATGACATCGTTGAGTTTTTTAGCGCCACCGCTTCCGCCAGCGGAAAGCACTGTAAAGGCATCATCAAGCCCCACGCGGTCTCTGCATGTTTTCTTATCAAGACCATAGAACTCCTGTCGGACCGGATTTCCAGTAAGCACAACTTTGTCCTGTGACTTAAAGGCATTTCTGCTCTCTTCGAAGCTGATCATAACCCTGTCCACAACGTGGCTCAACATCTTGTTGGCTCTGCCCGGAAACGCGTTGGCTTCATGCACCGCTGTCTTTACGCCCATGAGGGCACCCACAAACATGACCGGACCTGAAACGTATCCGCCGGTACCAACAATCATATCTGGCTTGTAGTCCTTGATAATGCGTCGCGCCTCCAGGAGGCTTGAAAACAGACTCACGAAATGTCGAACCAGCCCTCGCAGGCCTGGCTTTTTATATTCAATGGAAATAGGTTCAAAACGGATTCCCAGTTTGGGAACCAGGTCCGATTCCAGCCCTTGTTTTCGTCCTACATATAATATCTTCGTACTCGGATGTTCTTTCTTATAAGCTTCGGCTATGGATACGGCAGGATAGATGTGACCGCCCGTTCCACCACCTGTTACAATCATTTTCATATACGTAACCCCTATTCCGTCAATGTATACTGTGAAATATTTAACAGTATTCCCATGCATCCCATCAGAATTAACAAGGAACTGCCCCCAAAACTGATAAATGGAAGTGGTATACCCGTAACAGGCATAGAGCTTGTCGCTACTGAAATATTAATAATGACCTGAAAACTGATCATGGCAACAATTCCTGTTGCCACCAATGTACCAAACAAATCCGGTGCATTTACCGCAATTTTCACACCTCTGTATATCAATATGAAAAAGAGCAGTATGACAAGCACACACCCGATAAATCCAAACTCTTCCCCTACCGTTGCAAAGATAAAGTCATTTTGGGGCTCTGGTATGTAAAGCTTGTTCTGAACACTTTGCCCGATACCCACGCCAAAAATACCGCCTGATCCAAGGGCGTATAGAGACTGAATAACCTGCCACCCCGCACCATCCGCATAGTCGAAGGGATTCATAAAAGCCATGACACGAGCCCTTCTATAATCCGCACTGAATGCAAATGCAGTAAATGCACCCACGCCCAGCACCGCCAGCCCCATGAGTTGGTCAAGGCGTGCACCGGCAACAAAAACCATGGACATGATAATAAGCGTAATCGTAATTGCAGTCGACAGATTTGGCTGCAGGATAATTAAACCGAAGAAAGCACCCACCAGCAAGAGATACGGCAAAATGCCCACAGTAAACTTTTTAAGATGCTGCCTGTTATTGGCAAGACTGTGTGCCGTAAATATTATCGCACTGATTTTCGCTACTTCCGAGGGCATGAAAGAGTTCGACCCTATAAAAATCCATCTTCGGGCACCATTAATTGATGTACCGACTGGCGTCAGAACCAAAATGAGCAGCAAAAGGCTCACACCGAGCAACATTGGCGCAAAGCGTCTGTATACTCGGTAAGGAACCATTGCAACTACAATCATGATTACAAGACCTGCAATTGCGAATTTCAAATCCTTAAAGAAAAAATAGTATTTGTCCTGCCACTGTGACATTGCTACGTAAAAGCTGGCACTGAAAACCATCATGACTCCAATAACCAGAAGCAAAATCACTGTAACAAACAAAACCAGATCCATGGCGTGGCGTTTCATGCCTAATGCCCCCTCAAAGCTTCAAAACACTGCTTAAAATGATCGCCTCTATGCTCAAAGCTCGGATACATATCCCAGCTCGCACACGCCGGAGAAAGGAGAATTGCATCGCCCGGCTTTGCTGTTTCAAATGCCCTGTTTACAGCCTCACTCAAATCAGAAACCTTAAGCACTGATTCATAGCCATTATCAAGCGCTGTTTTAATAAGGATGTCAGAAGTCTCTCCAAATACAATCAGCTGCTTTATTTTGTCATCAAACGCATTGATGAAATCATCAAATTCACTGCCCTTATCCATACCGCCAGCAATTAGGACAGTCGGTCTGTCCATGGCGCGTACCGCTACCATGGATGCATCTGGGTTTGTCCCTTTTGAGTCGTTGAAAAATACGACCTCATCAAGCTCTCCCACCCACTCTATTCTATGGGCAACGCCTTTGAACTCCCTAAGCGCACGTGCTATCGATGCGGTATCAACCCCCGAATAATAAGCCAGCGCACTTGCAGCGAGCGCATTTTCCACATTGTGATTTCCCGGAATGAAAATTTGATCCACAGGAAGAACTTCAACAGGTTCAGCGTCCTTATCAGCTTTTATCATGACCTTGCCATCAGAAACATATACCCCTTCAGACAGGATTTCCTTGCGACTGAAATACACAACACGTCCCGGACTTCTCTTCGCTAGGTCTCGTGTCTTTTCATCATCGTAATTCAGTATAAGGATATCGCTTTCTGTATGGTTCTCAAATATTCTGCATTTTGCATCTATGTAATTTTCCATCGTTTTGTGACGGTTCAAATGATCAGGCGTTAAATTGAGTATTGCAGCAACC